>CABXDL010000010.1 GCA_902510995.1 uncultured Candidatus Actinomarina sp. | reverse complement strand
AGGTTCTGGAATCGCTACTTCTTCACCTTTTGTTGCTCTCCACTGTGACCAAGCTCCAGATATTTCTAGAATTTTTTTAGCTCTTTCAGACGGTTGAGCTCCTTTGTCTAGCCAGGATATTGCTTTTTTTACATCTATATCTACAGTAGATGGATTGTCAAGTGGATTGTAAAAACCTAAATCTTCAATATACTTTCCATCTCTTGGTGATCTTGCGTCAGCCACTACTACTCGATAAGTTCTTGTTTTCTTCTTACCTCTCTGAGCAAGTCTTATTTTTACTGCCATTAGTTTCCTTATTTAAACCTTAAATTATTATCAATGTTCTTTATTGAACTTTAAATATAATATCAATAAATAATTAAAGGTAGAAATGAATTATTAAATAATGTAGTCTATCTTTATATGGAACTTATTGAATTATCACATCCACTTAAGGATCATTATTTATCTATATTAAGAGATAAAAATACTGATTTTGACACATTTAGAATATCAGCTTCAAAATTATCATATCTTTTAGCTGTAGAAGCAACTCAACACCTTTCACTTAAAAATGTAGAAATAGAAACACCCTTAGTTAAAACTAAAGGGTATGAAATCGAAAATAATTCTGTTGCAATTTCTGTTTTAAGAGCAGGATTAGGGTTAGTAGACGGAGTAAAAGATTTAATACCAAATGTTTCTTTTGGGTATATAGGTGTGCAGAGAAACGAAGATACAGCTAAGCCAGAAAATTATTATGAAAAATTACCAGATTTGAAAGATAAGAATGTATTTATCTTAGAACCTATGCTTGCAACTGGTGGATCTCTATCATTTGCTATTGATACCGTCAAAAAATATAACCCAAAAAATATTCATGCTCTAACAGTTATTGCTGCACCTGAAGGAATTGAATTAATTAAAGATAAACACCATGATATAACTTTGATTACTGCATCTATAGATGAAAAACTTAATGATAATTGGTATATAGTTCCTGGTCTTGGAGATATGGGTGATAGACTTTTTGGAACTACTTAATTACTAAAGAATGAAAAAATGTATATTAATTGTTATTGATTCTTTAGGTGTTGGAGCTTCACCTGATGCTATTTCCTTTGGTGATGAAAAAAGCAATACTTTTGGAAATGTTTCAAAAGTTATCGGAGAACTTAATTTACCAACATTTAATAAACTTGGATTTGGTGATATTACAGAAATTAATGGGTTAGATTCGAGTCAATATATTGCAACAGTAGGGAAATTAGCTGAAAAATCGAAAGGCAATGATTCAACTACCGGTCATTGGGAAATAGCTGGCTTAATAAGTGAGAAAGATTTTAATATATTTCCTGATGGTTTTCCTGAAGAAATTGTAGATAGAGTATCTAAGGCAACAGGTTACGAATTTATAGGAAACTTCCACGCTTCAGGTACAGAAATTATAAATAATCTTGGTGAGGAACATATAGCTAGTAAAAAACTAATCCTTTACACTTCAGGTGATTCTGTTTTTCAAATAGCCGCTCATGAAGAAGTAATAAACCTAAAAACACTCTATGAAGTTTGTGAAGCAGCAAGGGTTGTTTGTAACGATTACAATATTGGAAGAGTTATAGCAAGACCTTTTAAAGGTAATCCTAAAAATTTCGAAAGAACTTACGACAGGAAAGATTTTGGGATAATCCCACCAGGTGAAACAATACTTAGTTACCTTAATAAAAATAAATTTAAAACCTTGGGAATAGGAAAAATAAGCGATCTATTTGGCGAAAAATATTTAGATGAGTCTATACATACCGAAGGAGATCAAGACGGTTTAAATACTTTGATTAGATCTTATTCTGAAGGTTTATATGATTTTTATTTTATTAATTTAGTAGATCTTGATATGTTGTACGGACATAGAGAAGATCCAGAAGGGTACTATGAGGGATTAAAGATAATAGATCAAAATCTTGAAAAGCTTTTACAAATTTTAGATGATAATGATTTGTTAATATTAACTGGCGATCATGGAACTGATCCAACAGATGGTAAAACTGATCACTCTAGAGAGTATGTACCTTTAGTTGCTTATAAAAACAACATCGAAAGCAATAACATTGGTGAAAAAAATACTTTTTCTGTCATTGCAGCATCAATATCTGATTTTTTTGGTCTTCAAAATATATTTCATGGTGACAGTTTTCTAGAAGAAATTAAAGAAAAATAGAGTAGTCTTTAAATATGTATAAAAAAATAAAAGAATCATCCGACTTTATAAAAAAGTCTATAGAATATCAAACAATCCACTCTGGAATAATACTAGGATCTGGCATGGGTGGGTTTGAAGAGAAATTTGAAAAAATTTATTCTTTTGATTATTCCGAAGTACCTCATTTTATAAAACCCTCAGTCCAAGGTCACTCAGGAAATTTATCAATAGTAAAATTTGGTGATAAATTAACTGCAATTTTATCAGGAAGAGCTCATTACTACGAAGGGTACGATATAAAAGATATTGTATTACCAACAAGAGTTTTAGCTGACTTAGGTATTAAAACACTTGTATTAACTAATGCTGCTGGAGGAATTTCTGAAAATTATGAGCCTGGAGATATTATAAATATAAAGGATCATATTAATTTAACTGGTAACAATCCTCTTATTGGTAAAAATTTAGATGAATTGGGACCACGATTCCCCGATATGACTGAAGTTTATAATGAAAACCTCAGAGAATTAGCGCGAAAGATAAGTAAAAATTTGTTTCAATATAAGGATGGTATATATGCATGGTTTACTGGACCAACTTATGAAACACCTTCTGAAGTAAATTTTGCAAAGATTATAGGAGCTGATTTAGTTGGCATGTCAACAGTTCCAGAAGCTATTGTTGCTAGGCATTCTGGAATAAAAGTTTCAGCATTTTCTCTTGTTACGAACTTAGCTGCAGGAATTAGTAAAGAACCTCTTTCTCACGATGAAGTAATTGAAATAGCAGAAATGTCTAAAGATAAACTACAAAATTTTATGGAAAAATTTTTAATAGAAATTAACTTATCTATTTAAAATAACCTTATTAAAATATAATCTTATGAAAATAGCAGTGTGTGCAAAACAAATTCCTGATCCAGCTAACCCTATAGAGTATTCAAACGGAAATGTAATAAGACCAGAAGAACAAGTACTTGATGATACTGATAGATACGGTATAGAAGTTGCTTTACTTTTAAAAGAAAAATACGATGCTGAAGTAACTGTAATTTCAATGACAAAAATTGGAACACAAAAAGGAATCCAACAAGCATTACAAATGGGCCCTGATAAAGCTTTAGTTTTAGAAGATGAAACTTTAATAGGAGCAAATTCACTAATGACATCAAACGTTCTAAGTGAACTAGCAAAAAATGTAGAGGCTGATATTGTTATTTTTGGTACAGAATCAACTGATGGTTATGCTGGTGTCGTTCCACAACAAGTATCAAGAATTTTAAATATACCTTGTATTTCTTATGTTAAAAATATTGAAATTGATAATGATGTAACATTAACTCGCCAAACAATTGAGGGTTCAGAAAAAATTAAACTACCAGAAAAATGTGTTATATCTGTTACAGCTAGTGGTGTAGAGCCAAGATATCCAAATTTTAAAGATATTATGGCTGCAAAAAATAAAGAAGTTAACATTATTTCAATTAATGATATTGATTTTAACATTGATCAAAATATGGAATTTAACGAGCTTAACGATATATCAAGCAGTAAAGACGGCGAAAAAATAACTGACGAAGGTGAAGCTTATCAAGTAATTCTTGATAAATTAAAGGAAATTAAAGCATTATGAAAACATTAGTAATTGGAGAAATAGTAAATGATGAATTAAGTTCTGGTACTTTAGAAATAATTTCTAAAATTAAAGTATTAAATTTAGACTTTTCAGTAATTACTGTTGGCAATGCAGATGTAACAAATATTGGTAGTGATTCTTTTTCAAATTTATATTTGAAATCAAGTTCAAATAAACTTAATTTATTTAATTGTGCAAATGAAATTAAAAAATTTATTAATGAAAAAGAAATAGGACTTGTTTTATCTAATTCTAGTTACATTGGTAGAGATATTATCGCTTTCCTTTCTGTAGATTATAAAACTAGTCCCGTTTCAAATGTTATTAATTTTGAAATTGATAATAATGAAATAAAAACTATTAATTCTATTAATGGTGGTGAAAGCGAATATATAACAAAACTTACTTCTGATATTAATTTTATACTTATAAGACCTAAATCTTTTGATCAAACAGAAGTAACACTCAATGATAATTTTGAAACTATAGATGTAGCAGAGAATGAATACTCATTAGATGTATTTGATGTACATATTGAAGAAAAAACTGGACCTCAATTAGAAGATTCAAAAATAGTAATTTCTGCAGGAAGAGGAATGGTTGAAGCTAGTAATTTGAAATTAATAGAAGATTTAGCAAGTAAATTAAACGCAGCAATTGGTGGTACCAGAGCTATTGTTGATGCTGGGTGGATGCCTTATTCAAATCAAGTAGGTCAAACAGGAAAAACAGTTAAACCGGATGTATATATAGCATGTGGTATTTCTGGAGCTACACAACATCAAGTAGGCATGAAAGATTCAAAATATATTATTGCAATCAATAAAGACGAAGAAGCTCCTATTTTTCAAATTTCAGATTTAGGAATTGTTGGTGATACTTTATCAGTGATTCCTAAATTAATTGAAAATCTATAATTAAAATTTAAAATCAAATGGCAATATTTCACTAAACGAATATTTTTTATAACCTTTTTTATCTACAACTATTACTGATTCTGTATTAAATTCAGATAATCTTTGTCTAGATACTCCACAAGGAAATAATGCTGTATCCGATTTAGCATCAATACAAGCTACCGCAATAGTATCTATTTTAGTTTCACCTTCAGAAATAGCTTTAAATACTGCAACATCTTCACCACAAACTGCTGCTGGATATGCTGCATTTTCTATATTGCAACCTGTATATATATTTCCTGAATCGGTTACTAATGCAGCTCCAACTCGAAAATTTGAATAAGGAGCATATGCTTTTTTTCCAGCTTCGGTTGCTAATTTAGCTAATTTTTCATCTATTTCTGACATTTAATTCACTTCCTTTGATACTAAAGACTCAAAATCTTCCTTTGTCTTTATAAATATTCTAGATCCAGATCCTGGTTCCATAGTAACCCCATATAAAATATCGCCTGCATGCATAGTTTGTTGTTGGTGTGTAACAATAACAAATTGTGCGTCATTCTTTAGATAGTCAAGTAAATCAATCATTCTATGTAAATTAGCATCGTCAAGAGCTGCTTCAACTTCATCTAATATATAAAAAGGACTTGGGAATGATTTGAATATAGCAAATAAAAATGCGATAGCAGCTAGTGACCTTTCCCCTCCTGATAATAAACTAAGTTTTTTAACTTTTTTTCCTCGTGGTTGAACACTAATTTCAATACCTGTTTCTAACAAATTATCTTTATTTGTTAACTGAAGTGAACCAACACCTCCGGGAAACAATTTTTCAAATATTTCAGAAAAATTAACAGAGATTGAATTAAAGGAGGAATCAATTCTAAATACAATTTCATTTTCTATTTGTTTTATATGAGAATTGAGTTCTTTTTTAGTTAATAATAAATCTTCAATAGAATTTTGTATTTCTTCGTGTCTTTTAGATAAAGAATTATAATCTTCTTTTGCTAGATAATTTACTACACCAATTTTTTCAATTGTACTCTCACATTTTTTTATGTTTATTATAAGATCACTTTCTTCCTCGTTCTCTACTTCATAATTATTAATTTCATCAAGAGTTAGACCTTCAATATTTGTTAAATATGAATAATGAGTAAGACTCTCATTTGAATATTCTGATTCTTGTATAAGAAATTTATTTTTTTGATCATTTAGTTGGTAATATTTACTATTAAAGTTTTCGATTTGACTTTCTATTTTTTGAATATTCTTATTGTTATCACCGTACTTGTTATCAAATTTTTCTGCAGATTCTCTTAGTAATTCAGAAGAATCCTTTAGTTGTTTAAATATTTTTGAAGTAGAAACAGAAATTTCATTCAATTTATTAATTTTTTCAATATATGTACTTACATTATTAATACTCAAACTGTCACTTAATTTTTTATTGTCATCGTTTAAGTATTTAATTTTTTCAGTAATCGATATTATTTGGTTTGAAAGAGTTGATACTTCTTTTTCAATTGTTTGAATTTCTAATTCAATTTTATTTTTTTGTATTCTTAATTCTTCTTTAAAATCATCTTTATCAGTTATTAATTTTAATTGTTCGGTTTTTTGGTCTAGAATAACTTTTTTAGATTCTGTTATATTTAAATCTTTTTCATTTGTTTGTTTTATATTATGCATTTCCCTATTAATAACTGAAAATATTTTATTTTTAATATCTTCAAAACTTTTATTATTGACATCATTAATTTTTAAAACGTTTTCATGATTTGTTATTAATTCTTCAGATGTTTTTTTATCTTCAATT
This sequence comes from uncultured Candidatus Actinomarina sp., assembly GCA_902510995.1. GTDB lineage: Bacteria > Actinomycetota > Acidimicrobiia > Actinomarinales > Actinomarinaceae > Actinomarina. The sequence goes on along the minus strand of CABXDL010000010.1, from coordinate 33,736 downwards.
AAATTATTTATATTTTTTGTGTTATTTTTATAATTTGTTTGTATTTCACCTAAATACTCATTTATATTTTTAATTTCATTTTGAATTAATGCTTCATTTATTTCAATATTTAAAGATTGCTTTTTAACTAGATCTAATAATTCATTATTTAGAGTTTCAAGCTTAAATGATTTTTCTTTAAGGTTGTTCTTTTTTATTATTAATTGACTTGATAATGAAGATACTGTATTTGAATTATCTAATATTTTTTTCTTATTGTTATCTTTTTCCTTTTGATACTTTAATTGTGAGAGTTCTAAATTATCTATACGTTCATTTGCAATTTGAGCAATATTCTTTATTTTTTCTGAATTATTAAAAAGATTATTTGAAAAATCTTTAAATAGAGAACCTAATGAAATATTTTCACCCAAATTATCATTAATATTATTTTTTAATTTTTTTTGATTTTTTATTGATTTATTGACATGTTCTAATTCTTTATTTATTTCTGCAATATTTTCTTGTATATTTTTATTTTTAGATATAATTTTTTTATATTTTAAAACATTTAATTTAATTTTTAAATTTTTTAATTCGTTTATTGATTTTTCATGTATTGTTGCTTGTTCAGCTTGTTCTTTTAATGGTTTTAATTGTTTTTTGATTTCTCTTAATACGTCTTTAGCCCTTTTTATTTCCTTTTCACCAGATTCTATTCTTCTTAAAGCTTTATCTTTTTTTAATTTGAAAGGTAATATCCCTGCTGCTTCTTCAATAGTTATTCTGTGGTCTTCTGGTTTTGAGTTCAATATTTCTGCAATTTGACCTTGAGAAATTATTGTGTGTTGTTGTCTCCCTATCCCAACATCACTTAAAAATTCTTGTATATCAAGCAATCTGCAATTTAAACCATTCATAAAATATTCAGATTGACCGTCTCTGTATAATTTTCTTCCAATAGATATTTCTTCAGTACCATTAAATTTTTCAGCATCTACATCAAAATTAAGATTTACTTCTGCAAAACCTTTTTGAGCTAGCTTTTCCGTACCTGCAAAAATTACATCTTCCATTTTATTTGTTCTTAAAGAAGCAGGGCTTTGAGTTCCTAATACCCATGAAATAGCATCAACAACATTTGATTTTCCTGACCCATTAGGTCCAACTACAACATTAACTTTATTTGTAAAATCAATTATTGTATTTTCTGAAAATGACTTAAAGCCATTAATATTGACCGATTTTAAATACATATTTACCCTGTTGTTAATATAAGAATACTAAAAATTTAAAAAAATGTATAATTTTTCAAATTTTTTATTCGATATTGAATGAATATACTTCTGTGTTTTGAAGATTTTTTGAATAATTTTCTACTAATTTAGTATAAGGAATTTCGTTAATATATTTTTGTTTATTAAGTACATCAGTAGCAACTAAATCAACAGCTCGGAAGTTACCATCGGAACATTTGAACAAAAAAGATGACTCATTATTTGTTGCAAACAATACTCCTTCTGCTCCTGATTTTGCTAATAGTGGGCTATAACTATTTAACATTATATTTGTATCAGTTCTATTTTCACCTCCTACCAAATTAGGATGGCTGTTATAAGAATCAAATATAGATTGCCATAAATCTTTATACTCTGAATTTAAAACATTTTTAACACCTTTTAAAAATGAATAAGAATTTAAATAAATTGCTGGGAGACCACAGCCATCAATACCATATTTAATTTCATCTAACTCAAATATTTCTTTAAAGAATTTATGTATATTTTGTTGAACAATATGTTCAATATTTTGATAATTATAATTATCAATATCTAATAATTTTGAATATAACAACATTGATAAATGTTTCCCAGAGCAATTATTATTTAAACTAGTAAAAGGTGTCTTTTTTAAAATATAATCATCAGCAGTTTTAATATGCATTGGTCTCTGTGGAGCGCAATATATTGCTTCCCATTTTATGTCATATTTGGCTGAGATTTTTTTTAAAATATCTACATGTTCTTCTTGACCGGAATGAGATGAACCAAAAATTGCAATTTCTTCATTATCGAATGTTAAATTATTTTTTTTTGCAAAGTGTAATAGTGGTATTATCTGAAATGGTTTAATTGCTGAACGAGGAAAAAATTCAAAACCATTCTTATCTGTATCTGTAGTTATTAATATTTTGTGCCTAGATTCAATATGGTTATTTCTTAATAGCTGAATTTCAATAGTGTCAATTTTATTCATTTATTTATTGTTTTGATAAAGCATCTTTGGCTGCCATTTGTTCAGCACTTTTTTTTGATTTTCCTTTACCAATTCCTATAACTACATCTGACAATAAAACGTTTGAAATGAATTCTTTAGAATGATCTGGCCCAGTTGATGAGTTTTCATACGATACTTTCTTTCCAACCTTGGCAAAATGTTCTTGTAAACGAGTCTTATAATCTTTTTTACCTGGATCTTCAGATAACTTTTTTATATTTGGATAAATATATTTTGAAACAAAATTATTTACACTCTGGAGTCCACCATCAAAATAAATAGCAGCAATCAAAGCTTCAACTGCATCTTCAATAATTGACTTTTTATTTCTGCCTCCTGTTGCATCTTCAGCTTTACTTAGAAAAAGATACTCACCAATATTTATTTCATGTCCTAACTTAACTAGTGATTCTTGATCGACTGCATTTGATCTTATTTTTGTTAAATTACCTTCATCTAAATCCGGAAATTTATTAAATAAATATATTGTTAGATCGTAATCTAATATTGTATCTCCTAAAAATTCGTATCTCTGATTTGAAAGGTATTCTGATTTCTCATCTAAGTATGATTTATGTGTTAAAGCGATTTTTAAATATTTTATATTTTCAAATTTATAATCAATTGTTTTTTCTAATTTACTTAAATCTATGTCTTTCATAATTCACTAATTGTATTTGTAAATTTGTTTATAAATCCTTTTTTTGCACTTGTGTTTGTATATATAATTGCGTTCTTTACACCCTCAGCTGTTGATGAGCCGTGTCCTATAATGACTAAACCATTTACGCCAAGCAAGTATGATGCGTTTGTTTTGTCAGGGTCTAATTTATCTTTAGCTGGTTTCATTGCATTCTTTACAGGTATTAGCAAAGGTTTAAATAGTTTGTCTTTTAATGCATTTGCTATTAGTTTTTGTTGTAATTTTGCCGTACCTTCCATTGTTTTTAATACAATATTTCCAGTAAATCCATCAGTAATAAATACATCTGCCTTTGAGTTTGCAAAATCCCTTCCTTCTATGTTTCCAATAAAATTTAAATTTGAAGATTTTAATAACTTATAAGCTGACCTTTCTATATCTCTACCTTTTGACTCTTCCTCTCCGTTATTTAATAAACCAATTTTTGGATTATTAATTTCAAATATTATTTCTGCTAATTTTGAACCCATAGCACCATACTGTAAAAGTACTTTTGGTTTTACATCTAAACTGGATCCAGAATCAAGCAGGATAGTGCCACTTTCTATTCCAGGTAATACAGCTGCAATTGCAGGCCTCAGAACACCTTTGCTTTTTCCTAATATTGAAATAGAGCCAACCAATGTAGCTCCTGTAGAACCTGCTGAAAATACTCCATCAGCTTTATTTTCTTTTACTAATTGTAAAGCACCTAATATAGATGCATTTTTTTTAGTACGTATTGCTCTAGCTGGATTATCCTCCATTGAAATTACTTCGGGATAATCTACAACTGGTATTTTAACTCCTTCTAAATATGATTCAATAAGAGTCTTGTCTCCTGAAAGTATTACATCCACACCATTTTCTTTAGCTAAGATTGCACCTTTTACTATCTCTTTAGGAGCTGAATCTCCACCCATTGCGTCTACAGCAATTGTGCTCATACTCTATTTATTATTCGTTATTAGGTTCTTTTACTTGACGCCCGTTGTAGGTTCCATCTACAGGATTAACTCTGTGTGATTGTTTAGCTACGCCAGTTTCAGGATCAATTAAGAAATGAGGTCTAGAAATTTTATGCATAGCTTTTCTTCTTTTTGTTCTAGATTTTGACATCTTCTTTTTAGGTACTGCCATAAATATTTCCTTTCAACTTACAAATCTAGCTCACTTAGAGAAGAAAATGGGCTTTCTTTTAAGTTTTTTTCTTTATGTGTGCATTTATGCTCATTTTGATCTTTTCCACATATATAACATAAGCCTTTACAGTCTTTTTTACATTTATCATCAAATTCCATTTTGGAAATTATTATTTCAGAAACAATAGGTAATAAGTCAATTGAATCTTTATCAAAATTAATGTCATAATCATTATTCGATGCTAAAGAAAAGCTTTTATTAAATTCTGCATGATCTTTTTTATTATTTTTTGTTAGACATCTTGAACATTCATTTGTGTATGTAAACTTTATTTCTAAATTTACTTCAAATGCTTCTATTCCTTTAGTAACTGTGGCTTGTAAAATTATTTCATTTTTATTATTAATTTCATTACCAAAATATTTAATCTCTAAATATCCATTTGCCTCATGCAATAAACTATTTGTTATATACTTTATTTCATTTATCTGTATAAGAGTATTTAATTGTTTCATATGTTTATTCAGGTTCAACTATTTTTCGTGGTTGACGTAAACTATTTTTTTCAGTTTCAATAAAATTATTAATTTGTTCAAATTTACTTAAAATTTCAGTAAGTTTTAAGTCTATCTGATCTTCTACTTGTGCACGATATGCTTGAGCTTCATCTTCTGCTTTTTTAATGAGAGCATTAGCTTCAATAACAGCTTCTTGTAAAACATAAGAGTCAGATGTCAATCTATCTGACTCCACCTTAGCTATACTTAAAATTTCACTAGCTTCTTCTCTAGCTTTGTTTAAAAATGTATCTTGTTCTCTTACTAACCAACGAGCTGTTCTTAATTCGACAGGCATTAAGTCAATTAAATTTTCAACTATTTCAATAAGTTCTTTTTTATTAGCCCTACTGCTCATTAAGCCACTTGAATTTATTTTTTCTCTAAGTACTTGTAATTTATCAACATACTGGATTTTCTTTTCACCACTAATAACATCGTCTAAATTAAAGTTTTCTTTTTCAGTCATCTTTTAATCTTCTCAATACATTATCTGGAACTAATTCATTTACATCTCCACCGTATGAATGTATTTCTTTTACCAAAGAACTAGAGACGTAACCATATTCTGGTGATGCGGGTATAAATATAGTTTCAAAATCTGCTAAATTAAAATTCATTTGAGCCATTTGAAATTCGTAATCAAAGTCAGTCATTGCTCTTAAGCCTTTGACTATTGCATTTACATTATTTTTTTTAGCAAAATCTACAAGCAAGCCTTCAAAACTCTTTACATTTATATTTTTCTTTTTATTAAATATTTCTGAAAGCATTTCAGACCTTACATCTGTAGAAAATAATGATTCCTTTGATGGATTTACAATTACACCAACAAGCACTTCATCAAATACCTTTGAACATCTAGTAATAACATCGATATGTCCATTTGTTGGAGGATCAAATGATCCTGGTATTAATACTTTCATAATTTTCTCAAAATTAATATTTTACTTTGTCCGTAATTCTTTTCCTTATACAATTCTACATCTTTAGGAAGAACTGTCGATGGAGAATTTGAATGTCTGTGTATAACAATAAAACCTTCATCCTTTAAATTATTTGATAATTCTTCAATGTCTAAATTCACTTTTTCTGATAAGTATTCAAAGGGAGGGTCATAAAATATAATATTGTAACTATTCATTATTTCACTTATGTAGTTTGTTACATCTAAATTAATTACAGAATAATCTTTTTCATATTCTTTAAGATTTTTTTTAATTTGATTAATGCAATCAACAGAATTGTCAATAAAAGTAACATACTTTGCACCTCTACTCAAAGCTTCTATACCCAGACTTCCAGATCCTGCGAATAGATCTAAAACTTCGGAATTTTCAAAAGAAAATTGTAAAGAGTTGAATATCCCTTCCCTTGCAACGCCTAACATTGGTCGAGTTGAGCGATCATTAATTGTATTTATTGTTCTTCCTTTGTATTTTCCTGCAATTACTTTCATGTTGAATCTTCAACTTTACCAAAATTAGGAAATAATATTTTTGCTTCCTCTTGTATTAATGCATTATTTTTAGAAGTTATATTATTTTCAAAATATTTTTTGGATAATTGCAAAATATCATAGTCATACCTGATATCAGCAATTTTTAAATCTGACATTCCTGATTGACTAGTACCTGTGACTTTTCCTTCACCTCTAATCTGTAAATCAATTTCAGACAATTTAAATCCATCATTATTTTCAACTATTGCTTTAAGTCTTTTATTCCCAACTTCTGTTATTGTTTCCATATCTTTGCCGTCTGTAATGTGAAATATGCAATCAGATTTTTTCTCACCCCTACCAACTCTTCCTCTTAATTGATGAAGCTGGTTTAAACCAAATCTTTCTGCGCTTTCGATAATCATTAGTGAGGCGTTAGGAATGTCTATACCAACTTCTATTACAACTGTGGATATAAGAATATCAATATTATTAGTATTCATATTTTTCATTATTTCTTCTTTTTCATCCGAACTAATTTTTCCATGAAGAATTTCTACTCTATAGTTTTTAAATTTTTCTTTATATTGTTTATATACATTTTCAGCAGCTTTTATATCCAATTTTTCGCTTTCTTCTATAAATGGACAAACTACAAATATTTGAGAATTATTTTCTAAATGTTTTTCACATGTCTTGTAAATTTCTTCAGTATCTTCTGTTCTTCCTTCTAATAAAATTGAGTTGATAGATTTTCTACCTGGAGGTAACTCGTCAATCACTGATAAATCTAAATCACCATATATTGCTAAGGCAGCTGTTCTTGGAATTGGTGTAGCAGTCATTACAAGTTGATGTGGCGTATCTTTCAAGTCAGATGTTAATTTCTTTCTTTGTTCAACTCCAAATCTTTGTTGTTCATCAATAATTGCTAAACCTAAATTTTTAAATTTAACGTTATCTTGAATTAAAGCATGAGTACCAATAATTAATGCGGGGATACCTTCATTTATTGTTTGCATGATCTTATCTCTGTCAGTTACAGATGAAGTAAGTAAGTGTATTTCAATATCATTGAAAATGAGAATTTGACTTAACGAGGTAAAATGCTGTTCTGCGAGAACTTCTGTAGGGGCCATAAGTACTGCTTGGTGCAATGAGTTGATTGTGGCATAAACTGCGGCTGCTGCAACTATGGTCTTACCAGATCCAACATCTCCTTGTAAAAGTCTTTTCATAGGAAACTCGTTGCTCATATCTTTAAAAATTTCATTAATAACTTTTTTTTGAGATTTGGTTAAGTCAAATGGAATTTTTTCTCCAAAATAATTTAAAGTATCTTTATTTATACTGTGCTTTATACCAGTTTGTTTTTTACTATATGTTTCTTTAATCTCTTTAAATATTGATTGTAAATAAAGAAACTCGTCGAAGGCTAATCTATTACGCGCTTCTTCATAATCTTTAATTGTTTCAGGGAAATGGATGTTCTTGTAGCTTGAAGTCCTATCAGTAATTTTATATTCGCTTAGTTCTTTATTTGTAACAAAATCTTCCATCTTAGGTGTTCTCCTGAGGGCTTCTTTTATTCCTTTTCTTATTATTGTGCTTGATAAACCCTCAATTTTTGGATAAATCGGAATGAGAGATCCTGTTTCATTAAGTTCTTCAAGGTCTGAAAATTTTTCTATAGTTGCATTTTTAAATTCAATAGAGCCTGTTTTTTTAACATCTGGTATTCCTGAAATCGCTACTGAATCATCTTTTTTAAACCTAGTTTCTATATATTGAGGTCCAAACCATTTTGCTCTAATTAAACCTGTATCATCTTTAATGATTAATGTAGCTATTCTCAACCTAGTTTTTGTTGTGAATACTGATACATCTGTAACCTCTCCTAAAATAGTTATTTCTTTACTTATTTCAGAAGTAATTGAACTGATTTTTGATATCTGAGATCTATCTATATGTTTTCTTGGAAAAAACCTTAAAAGGTTAGAAATATTATTTATTCCATATTTCTTAAATGAAGATAGTCTTTTCTCACCAAAACCTTTTATTTCATCAAGAGATATATTATCCAAATATTTTATATTTCTTTCAACCACAATCAAACAATAGCTAAAAAGTTTTTAATTCAAAGTACCTAATACTTATTAGATTAGTTATAGTTATTTATATAAATTTAGAGGTTAGTTATGGCTAAAAAATGTGAAGTTTGTGGAAAAGGCCCTTGGTTCGGTAAACAAGTTACTTTCTCACATAAAAGATCTAGTAAAAAATGGTCTGCAAATATACAAACAGTAAAAGTTGCAGACAATACAAATACAAAGAAAATTAAAGTATGTACCTCATGTTTGAAAGCTGGAAAAGTAACTAAAGTTTAAATGGCACAGGGAGTTGTAAAATCTTACGATCCAAATTCTGGTAGTGGAATTGTTATATTAGATACTGACAAAACAGAAGTTTACATTCAACCAGGGTCATTAAAAGATTCAATATTTAGAACCCTGAGACAAGGTCAAAGAATTAATTTTGAAATACAAATTATTGAAGACAATAAAATCGTCAAAAATGTAAAAATTGGTCAGGGCGATTATTAAAAAAATAATAAAACTTATAAATTTATATATCAGATTTTTATTTATATATATTCATAATTATGTATACATTTATTCAAAAGGTTTAATTGGTAAAACAATTTTTGGAAGACCATGTCTTATTTTATTTACTCAAGGTGCCAAAACAGGATTAGAAAGAAAAAATGTATTAGCTTATTTAAAAGAATCTAATTCTTTATGTATAGTTGCATCAAATGGTGGGCGTGAAAAAAATCCTGGTTGGTATCATAATTTAAAATTTAATCCTCAATGTGAAATACAAATAGGTAAAAAGAAATTTTCAGGAAAAGCTATTCAAATTCATAATGAAGAATATTCTGAATGGTGGAAAAAAATGGATCACATGAACGATGGTGGTTATACATCTTATCAAAAAAGAACTGAAAGAATAATACCATTAATTTTAATTAAAATTACTTAGTCTATTTTTGCGCCTAAGTCAGTTTTGTAGTTTATATTAACTTTTCTTAGTAACTAAAGGGTCTCACTAACATCTAATATTATTTGAGGTGTAATTTTCTTTACTATTAAATTAGCTTTAGATAATTGTTCTGTTGTAAAAACTCCTCTGTCAATAGCAATAACAAATTCTCCACTTGCAACTCCTGCTTCTATTCCAAAAGGACTATCTTCAATAATTATATTTTTATTTGTTTTTAATTTATTAATAGATTCTAAATAAATATCTGGATAAGGCTTATTTCTTTTAACAGAATCTCCACCTATAACATCATGAAAATATTGAAATATTTCTGTATCCTTTAATTTATTTTCTAGATGTAATTGGGGTGATGCAGATACGCACGCTTGCTTCCAGTCATAATGGTAAAAATATTCTAAACATTCTAATGCATCGTCGAACATTATTTTTTCAGACATGTTTCTTATAATAATTTTAGATAATAGATCCATAGTTTCTTCAAAAGAAGGTAAATTTACTTTCTCAGAATATTTCTTATGTACTATTTTGTCATCAACTCCAACATACTGATCAAAGTGTTCAATAGGTAAATCTAAACTTTTTGATTTTAGTATTTCTTGCCATGCGTATGCAAAAGCTTTTTCAGTATCCATTAATGTTCCATCGCAATCCCAGTAGATTCCGTTCATATCTTTATCCTAATTTTGATTGTATGTCTTTTGCACTTTTTAAAGCAAGTCCATCAGAACCTGTTGTTGTCCAAGTATTTATTTCTTCTGAAAGAGCTTCATCAACAATATCATTTAGTAATTCATATTTTGATTTATTTAAGTTTTGCCATAAATATAAAGCATGGCTTCCTGGAATTGCATTAATTTCATTTATGTATATGTCTTCATTATCTAATAAAAAGTCATATCTGAAGATTCCTCTTGTTGGGATAATTGAATTTATTTTTTCTACATAGGAAATTATTTTATTTTTTTTGTCTTCATCTATTTTTGCTGGTAGTTCTCTTTTTGAACCTTCTAGTCCCCCATTTTTCAAATATTTCTCAGAATAAGAAAACAACGTCTCATTTTTTATTGGTTTTTCTATTTCAGATAAATTGAATGAGGGGTAATTTTTAACGCCAATTAATATGTCTTCTGAATTTTCTAAATATTTTTCAATTACTGCGCCTTGGGCATATAGCTCTGAAGATTCAATAATTTTCAATACAGATTCATAATCATTAACTACTTCTACCCCAATTGATGATCCACCAAAACGAGGTTTTAGTATATATGGACCTTGAAATGTAACTTTTTCTTTACTATTCACTAAATCTTTATGAAGTACTGGAAGTCCTTTTTCTTTCATAGTTGTATAGAAGACGTATTTATCCATACAAATTTGAGCAGGAACTACCTTAGGTCCTGTGTATTTAACTCTTAAAATCTCCAATAATGACTGTAAAGTACCATCTTCACCTGGACCACCATGGCAAGAATTCAAAAATACATCAAAATCTAGCTTTTTTTTCTTTAAATAAAACCCTGAATCACCATTTACTCTAAGTTCTATAGGTTTTTTTAGTATTTTTTCATCATCTATGAAATCTTTTGATTCTAAATTTGGATCTAATAAATACCAATTATTATCTTTTGACCAGTAAAGAATAGAAATTTTATCATCTTTTGAAAGAATACGTGCACTTTGTAGTCCAGTGAGAATAGATATATCGTGCTCAGAAGAAGGGCCCCCAATAATAACAGCTATATTCTTACTCATAGTTTATGGATAATGGTCAGGTAAATCATTTTCAAATAATACAATATCATTTGATTCTACAATAGAATTCAAAAAAGCAACAGCTTCATCTCTATTGATAAACCAATTAGCAGGAATATTATTTTCTTCAAAACCTGCCATCAATGATCTTTTATTTGTGAATCCTACAACCAAAGCATGATCGGTAATTAGACTTGCTTCAGTTGCGAAAGCATAATTTATAGAATACTGATCACTACCTAGTTCAATTAACCCTGGAGTGATTAAATATCTTTTTGAGTCTTTTGTACCAAGTTGAGATAAAGTTTCAAGACTATACTCAATACCCATTGGATTTGAATTGAATGAATTATCAATAATAGAATGTCCATAATCACTCATAACAATATTTTGTCTATGCTCAGTTTTTTCAAGTGAATCTAAATTTTTTAAATATTCTTTTATATTTAATTCAAGAGCAAGTAATACACCTACAGATAAAGAAATTGACAATTGTAACAATTTTGGACCATTTACTTTCCCAACAAAATTGCCAGCAATATAAATATCGTGCGTATTATTTTTATGTTCTACATAGACCGCAGCTTCTTTACTAGTAGTAGAGCAATCGTACACATTCTTTTGATTAGTCCATAACCTTGCCTCGTTTAATAAAAGTTCATCATCGCCATTAATAACTACTGATCCTGCTAATTCAACAATTTCTGTTTTAGCATCTAAAATATTTTCAAGAGTTTTCATTCGTTCTAAATGAACAGGAGCAATTCCTGTTATAACAGCTATGTGTGGTCTCACCCATGAACAAATTTCTCTTATCTCACCATTTGAATATGTTCCCATTTCAATAACTGCAATCTCATGATCCTTTTCAAAATTTTCATTTATTGCTTTTGCAATTCCTAATCTATTGTTATAACTTTCTGGAGTTACAAAAGTTTTGCTCTTTTGTTCTAAAATTTGTGTCAAAACATTTTTAGTAGTTGTTTTAGAGTAGGATCCAGTAATACCTACCACAGGTAATGTATTTGAATTTAATTTACGAGATGCATCATTTACAAATACTTTTGAGATATTTTTTTCGTAAGATTGAAGAATTCTTAAACATTGGTCATATATAAAAAATGAAAATAGATTTATTACTAATGCAAGAATATATCCATATCCAAACAAATAAGTAATAAGAGAAATCAATACAATAATGGAATAATACAAATAATTTACCCTTTTTAATCTTTCTGTAATTAATACATCTCCTGTACGAGGTTTATAACTTATGCCTATAGGTGAAAATACTGTGATGAATACTATCAACAATGGTATGTAGTAAATCCATAAAGAAATAACAAATAAAACTAATGTGAGAAATAGTAATAACTTATTGGTGAATCGTGTTCTAACCCAACGAAAATAAAATTTTGTAACTGAACCTGGTAGGTAATGTTCTCTTTGAGCAAACCTACCCCATTTTATTGAATTGAATAATGAGCCAGCTGTAATAATCAATAAAATTAGCAAATACAAATAATTCATAATTCCTTCAACACTCTTATTATCTGACCAGACTTACTTTTTAACATATTATGACCTTCATTTTTGATTATTGTTAATTTTGATTCTTTTAATTTTGTATTAGCTTCTTCACCAATTGATAGAGGTATAACAGTATCTCTTTCACCCCAAATTAATTCAACTTTTGTATTTACTTTTTCTAATAATTGGGACAAATCATCGTTTACAGTCTTTACAAGAGTATCTCTCATGATTCCTGCAACATTTTTATAATCTTCAGATCCATATTTATTTTTATATTTTTCTATGGTTTTGTCAGAAATTAAATTCAAACTGTTAAGAAATTTATATAAATTAAGTCGAAAATTTAGGCTCGTTTGAGGATTTTTTCTTATTAACGGTGCTCCAATTAAAACAATTTTTTTGTATTTTTTTATGAATGACATATGTACTGCTATTTTGCCACCAAACGAATGGCCAACTAAAACTTCAACCGTATCAGGAATAAGATTTGTTAAATATTCAGCATATTCTTTTGGATTCATGCTGTTTTCAGGTTCTTCAGATTTTCCAAAACCTGGAAGATCGATAGCAATACTTTCAAATTTTTTTGATATTTTACTGAAATCATCACTTGACCTACCCCATCCATGCAAGAAACATATTTTTGGTTTTTCTGAATTCACATCAGCAAATGTTTTACCATCTTTTAGTAATTGTAAAGCCATTAAACTAGTGCCTCTCCAAGTGTTGTAATTGTTCTAATTGCTAACCCCATTAAATAGAGTAGAGCAAGACCCCAATATAAAAAATAATTTTCTCTCATTTGATCTTTGTATATATATAGAAAAGTCAAAGTAAATAAGACTATTGCAACATAAAAAAGATGAAATGAACCTAAATCTTTATCTAATGAATAAAGATAAGCAACAATCAAAGCATTAGTTAACAATGTCGATACTGAAGAAATAATCAAATAAGAACCAAGAATTTCATTCCTCTGTTTAATTTTGAAGTGCATAATTAGAAATACCAAACCGCTGACTCCGCATACCCAAGCACTTATAAGTCCAGAGTATGAATGGATACTATTTATCATGTATTTATTTTACTATCTATAAAATTGAGTATTAAATAATAATCAGTTACAGTGAATCAGTAATGACAAATAAAGATTTAGAAACAATCAAAGAGAACGTACCTTCTGCTTGGATTCCGTCACTTGATTCATTAATAGTCAAAGGTAAGAATGCAGAAATTTGGGATAAAAATAGTAATAGATACCTAGATTATGTTGGTGGATATGCAGTATTGAATACAGGACATCTGAATCCAAGAGTTGTAAAAAAAGTTGAAGAACAACTAAAAAATTATTCACACTCATGCTTTGCTTTTGCACCTCATGAAAATGCAATCAATGTAGCTGAACAATTAAACAAAAGGTATCCTATTGAAGAATCCACAAAAACTTTCTTAGTAAACAGCGGAGCTGAATCAGTAGAAAATGCTACAAAAATTGCACGATATTTTACAAAAAGAAAAAATATAATTGCCTTTAAAGGTGGCTTCCATGGGAGAACATATCTTACCATGGGATTAACAGGAAAAGAAAATCCTTACAAAATGGGATTTGGGCCTTTTCCTGAATTTATTCATCATGCTGAATATCCATATGCTTATAGAGACATCACAGATGAAATGGCAATCGAAAGTCTTAATGAAATTTTAAATAAACAAGTTGATATTGATGACGTTGCAGCTTTTGTTGTTGAAATACAACTAGGAGAAGGGGGCTATATACCTGCTTCAAAATATTTTTTACAAGAACTAAAGAATATTTCTTCGAAAAATGGAATATTATTAATTTTTGATGAGGTTCAAACAGGTTTTGGAAGAACTGGTGAAATGTTTGGTGCTAATACAGTAGGCGTATCTCCCGATATTGCTACTTTAGCTAAAGGTATAGCAGGTGGTTTTCCATTAGCGGCTGTAGTTGGAAAAAGTGAGGTGATGGATTCAATACATGATGCTGGAATTGGAAGTACATTTGGGGCTTCTCCAATTTCTTGTGCTGCAGCTTTGGGAGTCCTTGATGTTTTCGATAAAGATAATTTATTAGAAAATACAAAGCAACAAGCTGAACTTATGAATGATTCATTAAATCGTCTTATGAATGAATCTCCATTTATAGGAGATGTAAGAGGTTATGGAACAATGATCGGTGTGGAGATTGTAGAAGATCAAGACACAAAAAAACCTGCCAAAGAAATAGCATTAAAAATAATTGATGCTTGTAAAGATAACGGACTACTTCTAGTCAACTGTGGGCTAGAAGGAAATGTAATAAGATTTATGGGTCCTTTAACAACACCTTTAGGTCAAGTTGATGAAGCTTTGGATATATTTAATAACTCAGTAATTAATATTTAATTTTCTTCGTGAGTTAGTTCATGAAGTTTATTTAAAGTATCAGCATCTTTAGAAGTTTTCGCTGGTGCTTTCATAAGCCAAGCTGAAACTAAATCAAGTGACTCTAAATCACCTTTATCATTAAAATATTTCATATATCTTATTGCATCAATTACTACTCCGGCACTATTAGGAGAATCCCAAACTTCGAGTTGTACTTCAATATTTAGCGGAACCCCACCAAAAGCTTCTCCTTCTAACCTTATAAAAGCTTTTTTGCGATCTTCTAACCATTTAACATAGTCAGAGGGGCCAATTCTTACATTGTCAGGATCCATACCTTTTCCTTTGTTAGCTATAGATGTCACTGAAGATGTTTTACTAGTTCTTTTCGTTTCTAACCTATCTTCTTCAAGCATGTTTAAAAAATCCATATTGCCACCCACATTTAATTGATATGATTTCTTAAGCTCTACACCTCTATCTGAAAATAATTGAGCTAAAGCTCTATGAACGATTGTTGCTCCAACCTGACTTTTAATATCATCTCCAATTAGTGGAACATTATTGTCTTTAAATTTTTTATACCATTTATCATCTCTTGCTATAAACACGGGAATGCAATTTATAAATCCAACATTGGCTTCAATAGCACAATCTGCATAAAATTTAACTGCCTCTTCTGACCCTACAGGTAGCAAATTAACTAATATTTCTGCTTTAGAATTATTCAACTCTTGAACAACATTTTCAGAATCTTCAACAAGAGGAATTATGTCTTCGACAAATTTTCCAATACCATCTAAAGTTTTTCCTGGCTTAACATCAACATTTAGTTTTGGTACATCTGAAAATTTTGATGCATTATTTGGCTCTTTATAAATTGCTTCTGAAAGATCTATTCCTACTTTTTCTTTATTAATATCAAAAGCAGCAACTATTTCTATGTCTGATACTCTATAACCACCAATTACATCAGAAATTAAACCTTTCTCATTATCATTGTTTTTGTAATATTCAAGGCCTTGGACCAAAGAGCTTGCACAATTTCCAACACCAAGAATTGCAATCTTTATAGTTGATTTATTCATTGAATTAACTTTAGCAATTGTTGGATTTATCAATAATTAATTGATTTAATTACCCAAACAAATGATTAAACCAACTAAAAGAATTGTATAAGATTCCTAAAATGAAATAGAGAATAAATGTAATTACTCCAATTATTTGTAATAATTTAATAAATTTATCCACTCAACAAGACTACATCGTACAAAAAGTAATAAAAAATAGTTATAGTTTATATATGATTAAAAATCTTTCACCTTCGAGGGCATCACAGTTTAAAACTTGTCCAAAACAATTCAAATTTGCAAATGTTGATAAAATAAAAGAACCTACAACTGAAGTTCAAGCAAAAGGCACTACTGTACACCAAGCTCTTGAAGATCTATATGATCTTCCAAAAGAAGAGAGGACATCTGAAAATTTATACAATTTATTTAGAAATGCGTGGACAAAGGTAAGAGGAAATGATGAACATGTAAATTTATTTCAAACTCTTGAAGAAGAAAAGGACTGGGGTGTTGATGCATTAAATTTACTAGCTAATTATTTAACTTTGGAAAATCCCCAAGAAATAGAACCATTAGAAAAAGAACGATGGGTTAGAGGTTCATTAGAAGATTTAAATCTTAGGGGAATATTAGACAGAATGGACAGAGACAATGATGGAAACTTAATAATTATTGATTATAAATCAGGAAAAGCTCCGATGGCAAAATATAAAGAACCAAGATTCTTTGCTATGAAATTATATGCACTTTTAATTAAGGATGAGCTAGGAGAAGTTCCTAAAGAATTAAAACTTATTTATTTAAAAAATTCAACAATCCATACTTTACAAGTAGAAGAAGAAACTTTAATAAATGCAAAAGAAGAGATTCTAGAAATATGGTCAAATATAAAAAATGCTTACAAAGATAACAATTTCCCTGCAATAAAAAATACACTATGTGATTGGTGCTACTATAAACCAATTTGTCCTGAATATAACAAAGAAGCCCCAGATACAAATGAACTGCAAGAAATTAATAAAAAAATAACTGATCTAGAAGAAAATTTAGAAGCTATGAATATGTTTGAAAATCCAGATGATATACCTGAACAAAGTCCAATAAAAAATATAGACAAAGAAAAAATTAATCAAGAAATAGATTATTTAGATAAAAAAAAGATATCAATATTAAATGAAATTGAAGAAATCTTAAGGAAATAAACCTCTAGTCAATTTTGCAGCTGCTACACGCTTTATACCTTTAATTAATGCTGCTGTTCTTAAATCACAATTATTTTTTTCTGCAATAATATACACTTCTTCAAAAGCAGAAGTTAAAACGTCAATTAGTTTTTCATAAAGATCTTTTTCTTTCCAAAGATAATTTTGAGTATTCTGTACCCATTCAAAATAACTACCTGTAACACCTCCAGCATTTGCAAGAATATCTGGAATTATTAGTACATTATTTTCTCTCAACATTTTGTCAGCATTCAGAGTGGTCGGAGAGTTCGCTCCTTCAACAATAACATTTGCTTTAATATTCGCCGCATTGCTTGATGTAATAACTCCCCCAACTGCTGCTGGTATTAAAACATCACACTCTAGTTCTAATATCTCTCCAACAAATGCGTCTCCACCAGAAAAACCTTTTACTGTTTTCTCTTTTGCTAAATGTTTAAATAATTCAGGAATATTTATTCCTTTTTCGTTATAAACTCCTCCGTTTAAATCATTAACAGCAATAACTTTCGCTCCCATTTCGTATGAAGCTAATGCTGCATACCTTCCAACATTTCCAAACCCTTGAACTACAACTGTTGAATCAGAATACTTTTTATTTAGTTTTTCCATTGCTGCTGAAGCAATTGCCACAGCACCTCTACCAGTAGCTTCTCTTCTAGTTATAGATCCACCTAATGAAGCTGGTTTACCAGTTACTATCCCAGGTTGAGGAGACCCTACAAAGTTACTGTAAGTATCCATAATCCATGCCATAGTTTGCTCATCAGTACCCATATCTGGTGCTGGGATATCTTTATCAACACCAATTACTGGTAACAATTCAGCCGTATACCTTCTAGTAATTCTTTGTTTTTCTGCTCTTGAAAGTGGTCTTGGGTCAATTGCTACACCACCTTTAGCTCCTCCGTAAGGTAAGCCAACTATCGCTGATTTCCATGACATTAATATTGATAGCGCTGTGACCTCTCCTAGGTTTACATCTGGGGCATACCTAATACCACCTTTTGTTGGGCCCATTGATAAAACATGTTGAACTCTGTATCCAATTACTGTTTCAACCTCAGTGTATTCATCCCTCCTGAATGGAAATGTAACAATCAAAGCTCTTTGGGGTAGCTTTAGTCTTTCCTTAATGTTTGGATCAAGATTAATCATTTCAGCGACTTCATCATATTGACGAATCACCTCATCATACATGTCTGATCTGAAGATGTCCCCATTTGTCATTACATGCCCATATTATTGCTATTTATTTATAGAAGCGAGATAAAATAATATTTTTTGTCATACTGCGTTTCTAATCTTTATAAGTATGAAAAATAAAAATATAGAAGATATCCTAAAAGATAGTGGACTTGATGCTGTTGTCTTATGTTATAGGCATGATGACAGATGCACATGTCATGAAAGCTATAAAGAAGCAGCTTAATTTAGGAGTAAATAATGAATAATAAAATTGATGAGGTTCTTGATTTAACAAGGGAGATATCGCAACAAGATAATGAAGAAGAAATTGATTTTTCAATTACTGAGTTTGGCGAGCAGTTATTGTCAACAGAGGATATAGAATTTCTATGGACTGCTAGAAGCGCTTCTACTAGCGTGAAAGCTGCTTCTACAAATATTAAGTCATTTAATGATCAAAAAATTGCTAGCAATGTAAATGAAAATGGATCAATAAGGTTGGGCGATGAAGTTTTTGTCTATAGCAAATCTTACAACTGGAAAGTTCATGAACTAAGAAATTTTATCAAATGGGTAATAGAAAAGTCTTCAAATAATGATGAACTTATAGATTCATTATTAGCTATTTTAGGTCCAACTTTTGTTCCTAAATTGAAAGGCCTTGATGCTGTATCAACAACTAGAAATCTTAATCCAGAAATGATTAGAGATACCTTCTTATATAAGGAATGGAAAGAAAAAGCTGATTTAAAATCTATAAATATTAATAATAAAACAGCCCCTAATTGGGCTAAAGATTTAAAGCATAATGAAAGGAAAAAATGAATCAATTATACGAACTGTCTAGGCAGTTTCCAGACGAGTGGGTAAAAAAAGCACCTAAAGGTAAGTTTGGTAACTATATTCCACATTCCGTAATCACTCAAAGATTATTAGAAGTATGTGGTCCATATACTTGGGAAGTTATAGAGCTAATCAGACAAGAGAAAGATGGAAAAGTTGTTGGTTGTTTTGGCAAATTGACAGTAGAAATCGATGAAAAAATTGTAACTATCACATCAATTGGTGATGTTGAACACGATCAAGGAAGTGATGGTACAAATGCTAAACATGCAGAATCAGATGCTTTTAAAAGGTGCGCTATGAAAACAGGTTTGGGTCTCCATCTTTGGGCGGGAGAAGAATACTATTTGGATAAAAAATTAAATGATGATAAAAGTAAAAAAAATCTAAAACTTAAGTCTGCTTAAGATTGTAGTTTACCATTTTTAGCTTCAAGAAGTATAGTCACAGGTCCATCGTTGATAAGTTCTACTTTCATAAAAGCACCAAATTCACCTTCTTTAATTTCTACTTTTTCAGAAAAGTTTTTAATTGCTGATTTTAATAACAACTTTGCATTATCTGGATTTTCTGATTTTATAAAAGATGGCCTATTCCCTTTTGAAACGTCAGCTAAAAGTGTGAACTGACTTACTAATAAAATAGACCCTCCGACATCAACAATTGATTTATTCATTTTTCCTTCTTCATCAGAAAATATTCTTAAATTTAATATTTTTTCAGTTAACACATTGACATCTTCAATCGTGTCATTAACTTCTATACCCCATAAAAGTAATAAACCATTATTAATTGATGAAATTTCTTCGTTACTTACAGTAACGGATGAGGAATCTACTCTTTGTATTACTACTTTCATAAATATTATTCTAAGATGTTTACATGGTACTAGACAAAAAAACAATAGCTATGGCTTCAGGACCTAACTTTGCAGCTTTTACAACTTTGTTTAATGATGGAAGTCCACAAACACATATTATGTGGGTTGATACTGATGGGGAATATTTATTAATAAATACTGAAATACATAGAGCAAAATATTTAAATACTACTGCTGATAAAAGAGTAAACGTTATGATATGGAAACATGATGATACTTTTAAATTTGTGGAAATTCGTGGAAAAGTTATAGGAGAAATAAAAGGTGAAGAAGCTTTTGAAAACATAAATAAACTTTCTCATAAATATTGGGATAAGCCTTATCCATTTGAAGTACAAACTGAAAGAATTGTATTAAAAATTGAAGCTGAAAGAGAATTCTTTTTTAATTTAAAAGATGAAGATTTTGATTTTTAACTATAGTCGTAAAATCCTTTTCCTGACTTAACTCCAAGTTCTCCTTTTTTAACTTTTTCCTCAAGGAATTCTTTGGGATAGTCTTTTGGATCATTAGTTTCATTAAATATTTTTAGTTTTGCATAATAATGTATATCTAGACCAGAATAATCTGAAAGTTCAAAGGGACCTAGAGGATGGTTTAATCCTTTTTTAATAGCAATATCTATATCTTTAAAGTCGGCAATACCCTCATCATAAAGCTTATAAGCTTCATCAGTTAACGCAGCCAACATTCTATTAACAATGAATCCTGGTGTTTCTTTTTTACATGTGATGACAGTTCTTCCCATATCTTTCCCTAAGTTCTGAGTGCGTTCAATTGTTTCTTTATTTGTTTCTTTAGGGTATGAAATTTCTACTAAATCCATCCTTATTGGTGGATAGAAGAAATGCATGTTGATAAACCTAGAAGGGTGCTCGCATGATTTGGCTAATTCAGATGCTGGTATGAATGAACTATTTGTAGCCAATACAACTTTTTCATCTAATTTACTTGAAATATTTTCAAAAATTTCTAATTTAACATCTAATCTTTCTACAACTGCTTCTATAACAAATGACTTATTCTTTATTGCTTCATCTACAGTTTCCGAAGTTTTTAAATACTGCTTAAAGTTATCTAATTTAGATTTTTCATACCTCCCTTTATCAATAAGATTTTTTAAATTATCTTCAGTAAATTTAATTTTTGATTTAAGATTTTCTACGTCATTATCATAAATATGAGTTTCATACCCAGCCATAGCAGCTAAAGCTGCAATCTGGCTACCCATTTGACCTCCACCAATTACTCCAACTTTTTCCATAATTACCTATACTTGTTTATTTCTCTTTTAGCAATAGATTGTAAATGTACTTCATCAGGGCCATCGGCTA
Source organism: uncultured Candidatus Actinomarina sp. (assembly GCA_902510995.1). Lineage (GTDB taxonomy): Bacteria > Actinomycetota > Acidimicrobiia > Actinomarinales > Actinomarinaceae > Actinomarina. Next base: position 12,380 of record CABXDL010000010.1, on the reverse strand, counting down.
TTCTTAATACTCTTGCTCCAGCAGCCATCTTTGCTAAAGGTGTATCTTGGGAAACGCCCATAGCTCCATGTGCTTGTATCGCTTTATCTATTACGTATGAAGCTGTTTCAATAACTGACACCTTAATGGCGGAAATCTCTATTCTTGCGTGATCTTTTCCTACTGTATCCATCAACCATGCAGTTTTTAAAGTAAGCAACCTTGCTTCCTCAATCATTATTCTTGATTTAGCAATCCATTGTTGGATTACTCCTTGTTCGGACAGTTTTTTACCAAAAGCTTCACGTTCAAGTGTCCTTGAAATCATAAGTTCTAATGCTCTTTCAGACATACCTATTGTTCTCATGCAATGATGGATTCTTCCAGGACCTAATCTAGCTTGAGCAATTTTAAAACCAATTCCTTCAGCGCCAATTAGGTTAGTTTTTGGAACAACTACATTTTCAAATCTAACTTCTGGATGACCTGTATACCCATCATCATATCCAAATACATGCATTGGTCTAACAACTTCAACTCCTTCAGTATTCATTGGGACCAAAACTTGACTCTGTCTCTGATGTGGTGGGTTGTCAGGGTTAGTTATTCCCATAAAAATACAAATTTCAGCTCTTGGATTTATCGCATTAGATGTCCACCATTTTCTACCATTGATGACATAATTATCTCCGTCACTAACTATTGAACTACTAATATTTGTAGCATCTGAAGAAGCAACATCAGGCTCTGTCATTGCAAAACAAGATCTGATTTTTCCTTCTAGTAACGGATCTAACCATTCTTTTTTTTGTTCGTCTGTTCCAAACTCTGCAAGAATTTCCATATTACCTGTATCTGGAGCAGAACAATTAAAGACCTCAGATGACCACCAAACTCTTCCCATAATCTCAGCTAATGGAGCGTAGTCAATATTTGAAAGGCCAGGACCATGGTTTTTATCAGGTAAAAATAAATTCCAGAGGTCAAGCTTTTTTGCTTCTTCTTTTAGGTCATCTAAAACAGCTGGTATGTGTAGTGGATCTCCTGAATCTTCAATTGCTTTATCGTAACTAATTTCGTTAGGATATATATGATCATCAAAGAATTTAACTAATTTTTCTTGTAATTCAGCTGATTCTTTTGAGTAATTAAAATCCACAATTTATTGTATCAATTAATGCAGCATTACTAAAGAAACTTTGAGTAATATATTATTTAATGGAATTTTTTGACGAATCTATAAGGAATTTGATTTCACAGAATGTTGATATAAACGTTAATTTTCAATATGAAAAATTTAAAGTTGGCAGGTCAAATATTACTTTCAAAATATTTGATGATGATAATACTTACGTTCTAAGAAGACCCCCATATGGTGAAAAACTTGAATCAGCACATAACATGTCTCGAGAATATAAAATTATTGATGTTCTTTCTAATAACAATATTAAAGTTCCGAAGCCTGTATTTCTTTATACAGAAAAAGAAGTTTGTGAGGACGATTTTTACATAATGGAATATATAGATGGAGAAACAATTTCAACAAATATAGATGCAGATAAATATTCCGATAAGGACAAAGAAAATATTTCAACTTCATTTATAGAAACAATCTCAACTATTCATAATTTTGATGTGGTAAATTCAGAACTTTCAGATCTTGGTAAGCATGACGGGTATGTTGAAAGACAACTAAAAAGATGGAATAAGCAATTTGAAGCACAAAAAGTAAGAGAGATAAAAGATTTAGATATTGCAACAAAATTATTATTTGAAAATATACCTAAACAACAAAGAATTTCTATAGTCCATGGAGATTATAGATTAGATAATGTAAGAGTAAAAAATGCATCAGTTGCTGCTGTGTTGGATTGGGAGCTTTGTACAATTGGAGACCCTCTAGCTGATCTTGGAACAATTATTGCTTCATGGACTAATCCAAAAGAAGAAGATACCCCATTTATTTATTCTCCAAGTCTTTCGGATGGCTTTTCATCCAGGGATAAATTAATTGAATTGTATGAAAATAAAACAAGTCTAAAAATTAATGATATTGAATTTTATACTAGATTATCTTTTTGGAAACATGCAATGATAATGGAAGGAGTCTATATAAGATTTTCTCATGGTTCTTATGGAAAAATTGATGAAAAAGAAATAGAATTATTTAAAGAAAGCACTTTAATGTTTGCAAGGAAAGCTGCAAATACAAAATTAATTAAGGAGATAATATGAAAGTAGTTCCAGCACAAGAATTAAAAGATTATGTAGGACAAGAAGTAGGAGTATCAGATTGGTTTGAAGTAACCCAAGAAAGAATCAATAAATTTGCTGATGCTACTAACGACCATCAATTTATACATGTTGATCCAGAAATGGCCAAAAATACTCCTTGGGGAACTACTATAGCTCACGGGTTTTTAACTCTTAGTCTTCTACCCTATCTTTCAGCTGATAATGGAATAATTCCAGAGAATATTCAGATGGCAGTTAACTATGGTACTGACAAAGTTCGATTTTTAGAAGCTGTTCCTGTAGATAGTAAAATCAGAGGTAGGTTTGTACTCTCAGATGTTCAAGAAAAGGCAGGCAACAGATGGTTACTTAAGTCAGATGTTACTATAGAAATTGAAGGTAAAGAGAAGCCAGCAGCTATAGCTGAAACGCTTGCTCTTTTTGTTACTACAGAATAATAAGGAGATTTTAATGAGAGAAGCAGTAATTGTATCAGCAGCTAGAACGCCAATAGGAAAAGCTTATAGAGGGGCCTATAACAATACAGCGGCTCCTACACTTGCTTCCTATTCCATAAAGGAAGCTGTTAGTAGAGCTGGAATTGATCCAGAAGAAGTTGAAGATGTCGTAATGGGTTGTGCACAGCAACAAGGGTCTCAAGCATTAAATATCGGAAGGCTTGGAGGAATAGCTGCAGGACTTCCAAATACTGTTTCTGGTATGACTATTGATAGGCAATGCTCTTCAGGAATGATGGCTATAGCTACTGCTTCTAAACAAATTATTACAGATAACATGGATACAGTTGTTGCAGGGGGTGTTGAGTCTATTTCATTAGTTCAAACTGCAGAAATTAGATTAGATATAGATCCTAATGTAACTGAACATGCTCAACACGCATATATGCCGATGATAGAGACAGCTGATAACGTTGCTGAAAAATATAATGTAAGTAGAGAAGATCAAGATGAATACTCTCTTCAGAGTCAACAAAGAACAGCCTCAGCACAAGAATCAGGAATTTATGCTGATGAAGTTATATCAACTACTACAACTAAATTAGTAAAAGATAAAGAGTCTGGTGAAATTTCTGAAGAAGAAGTAACTTTAGAAAAAGACGAGGGAAACAGACCAGAAACAAACCTAGAAGGACTCTCTTCACTTATGCCTGTGTATGGTGAAGGAAAGTGTATTACTGCAGGAAATGCTTCTCAACTTTCTGATGGTTCCGCTTCCGTTGTAGTTATGGAAGCAAAGGTTGCTGAAAAAAAAGGGTTAAGTCCTATTGGATACTATAGAGGAATGTCTGTGGCTGGATTAGCACCTGAAGAAATGGGGATTGGTCCTATATATGCAGTTCCAAAGTTGTTAGAGAGATTTAATCTAACAGTTGACGACATTGGGCTTTGGGAATTAAATGAAGCATTCGCAGTCCAAGCTTTATATTGTAGAGATCAAATTGGTATCGATAATGAAATTTACAATGTTAACGGTGGATCTATATCAATTGGCCACCCTTACGGGATGACTGGATCTCGTATGACTATGCATGCACTTATGGAAGGTAAGAGAAGAGGCGCCAAATATGTAGTAGTAACTATGTGTGTTGGCGGTGGAATGGGTGCTGCAGGACTTTTTGAAGTTATTTAATTAAAATTCAACTTTAAAAAGCCTTCGCCTCTCATGAAATTCTATAATATTGTATGGAGAAAATTTTAAATAAAGAAGACTACCTAAAGTCAATTTCTAATAGGGATTTAACAATCTATTTAATGGGTGAACTTGTAAAAGATCCATTAACTCATCCAATTATAAAACCAAGTATAGAAGCAATGGCTGAAACTTATGAATTAGCTGTTAGTGAGCCTGAATTAGCATCTGTGAAATCTCCCTATACTGGCGAAAATATAAACAGATTTTTGCATATTGCTGAAAATAGTGAAGATCTATTTCTTCAAAACAAAATGCAAAGAAAACTTGGACAATTAACTGGTACATGTTTTCAAAGATGTGTAGGTATGGATGCATTTAATGCCTTGCATTCTGTAACCTTTGAAATTGACGAAAAATATAATACACCGTATCACGAAAACTTTAAATCATTTTTAACTGAAATGCATAAATACAATTTAGTCATCGGTGGTGCTATGACAGATGTCAAAGGTGATAGATCCAAGTTACCACACGAACAAGAAGATGAAGATTTGTATTTGAGAATAGTTGATAGAAATGAAAAAGGTGTATATGTTAAAGGCGCTAAAGCACATCAAACTGGTTGTATTAACTCTCATTGGATGGTTGTTATGCCAACTCTCAGGTTGTCTGAAAATGATAAGGACTATGCAATTGTTGGAGCAATTCCAGTAGATGCAGATGGGATAACATACATTTACGGAAGACAGTCTTGTGACACAAGAAGTATGGAGCCTGGAGAATATGACGTAGGTAATAAATATTTTGCCGGGCAGGAAGCGATGGTTATTTTTGATAATGTTTTCATCCCTAATGAATATATTTTTATGAACGGAGAGTATGATTATGCTTCAATGCTTGTAGAAAGGTTTACTACATATCACAGAAGATCTTATGTATGCAAAGCAGGAGTTGGTGATGTACTAATTGGAGCGGCTGCAACTATTGCCGAATATAACGGAGTAGAAAATGCTTCGCACATTAAAGACAAAATTGTTGAAATGAATAAATTAAATGAAACTATTTATGCAACTGGAATAGCATCATCACTTCAAGGCTCTGAAACTAAATCTGGAAATTATATTAATGATGATTTATTGGCAAATGTTTGTAAACAACATGTCACTAAAGAAACTTTTGAAATTGGAAGGCTTGCACAAGATTTAGCGGGTGGCTTAGTTGGTTCTATGCCTTCAGGGATTGACTTCAATGAAGGCAACATGTCAAAAGATTTAAAAAAATATTTAAAAGGAAAAGATGATATTAACGCTGAAGATAGAGTGAAAATATTGAGATTAATTGAAAATATGACACTTGGTAGAAATGCTGTAGCTTACTTAACAGAGTCTTTGCATGGAGCAGGGTCTCCACAAGCTCAAAGAGTCCAAATAAGAAGAAAAGTTGATATTGAAGAGAAAAAAGATTTCGCAAAAAAATTATCTGGAGTAAAGGAAAGGGATTAAATTATGAAGTCAGTTGTATGTACAAAACTAGGAGAACCAAGTCTTTTAGAAATAAAAGAAATTGATAAACCAAGTGTTACTGAAGAAGATGTATTAATTAAAGTTGAGGCTGCTGGAGTTAACTTTCCTGATGCATTATTAGTACAAGGGAAATATCAAATAGTTTTAGACCCTCCTTTTACTCCAGGAAACGAAGTCTGTGGAGTAATTGAAGATAAAGGAGCTAATGTAGAAATACCAATTGGTTCAAAAGTTATAGGACTACCACCTGTTGGTGGTTTTGCTGAATATGTAGCTTTAAACAAAAATTTAGTAATCCCAGTAAACAACGATTTTGATCCTTTAGCTGGAGCAAGTTTACCAATTAATTATGGAACAACATATTACGCACTCAAAAGAAGGGCTAATGCTAATAATGGAGAAACTCTATTAGTACTAGGTGCATCTGGTGGAATAGGGACTGCTTCTATTCAGTTAGCTCAAGTTATGGGCTTAAAAACAATTTGTGCAGTTGGATCTGACGATAAAGAAGAATACGTTAAAAGTTTAGGTGCTGATGAAGTAGTTAGGTATGATCAAGTTGATTTAAAAGAAACAGTTAAAAGCTTAACTGGTGGGAAAGGCGTAGATATTGTCATGGACCCTGTTGGTGGTGAAGTCTCTGAGCAAGCATTAAGAGCGACTGCTTTTAATGGAAGACATCTAGTAATAGGATTTGCCAATGGTGAAATTCCAAAGATTTCTCTTAATTTAACTTTAGTAAAAGGTGTTTCTATAGTCGGAGTCTGGTGGGGCCGTTGGACAAATACATCTCCAAAAGAAACTGCTGAAGACTTTGTTGAGTTAGTTTCGTTTGTAAATGATAATAAATTAAATATAACTCCTAAGAATATTTATACACTTGAAGAAACTTCGTTAGCCTTAGATAATTTTTTAAATAGAAAAAATATTGGAAAAACTGTAATTAAATTCTAATCAATGTGAATGCGATGAAGATTCAAAATAAGGATTTTGACCAGATGCGTGATCAGTTGCATCTATAATATTTCCAATCTCAGGTATAGCTTCTCTTAATGATGCTTCTATTCCTTGCTGCAATGTAACTTGAGCCATTCCACACCCCTGACATCCTCCACCAAGTCTTAAATAAATATCTTGATTTTCGACTCCCACTAATTGAGCAGCTCCTCCATGAGAAGCAATTGCAGGATTAATTTGATTTTCTAAAACTTGTTGAACTTTTTCAGCTAACTCTCCTTTTAACTCAGGTAAGTCCTCAGGATTGCCAAACATTGCAGGGCTAGGAGTATTTGGATTATCCATCTCTAAACCTGGAGCATCTGGATCTTTTGACATTTCTAAGCTTGCTCCATTAAAATTTTCTACATCTTTATTAGCTATTACAACAGGCAATTCTTTAAAGTCGACTCTTTTATCATCTGATTTAACTGCTTCTAAGTCAAGAAAGCTCAAATCATAAGTAAATTGATTTTCATGAACTCCATCGATTTGCAGAAATAGAGCATATTCTTTATCTCCAGGTTCCTGATCCTTAAGTTCAAGAATTTTATCTACTGCTGTGTCTCCGATATGAAATTTAAATTCATCAGTCATATACTTAATATTAGTAAAAACTGGATATGTGCAAATAGTTAAATGAAAAATGTAATTGTATCACTTGCGGGTGAATGTTCGATTAGTAGAGATCAGCTAGAAAAATATGATTTTATAGTGGGTGTTGACTCGGGAACAGATTATTTATATAAATTATTTTTAATCCCTAATCTAATTATTGGTGATTTAGATTCAATTAATTCAAAAACTTTAGATAGAGCAAAAAAAGATAACGCTGAAATAATAAATTATGAAGTTGATAAAGATAAAACTGATTTCGAATTAACTCTTGATTACTTAAAAATTAATAATGCTAAAAATATTACAATAATCGGCGGTGAATCAGGAGATGTTGATCATTTATTTGGAAATTTATTAAGTATTTCAGCTTTTCACAAAAAAGAAAATATTGAATGGAAGCAATCGAATCAAAATATCATATTTCCTAATTCAGAATTAATAAAAACTGAAGGTGGAAAAGTATTTAGTTTAATCCCGTTATCTAACCTCAATGGTGTGTCAATAAATGGGGCAAGATGGAATATTAAAAATGAAAACATACAATATGGATCTTCTAAAACTCTTAGAAATATTACCAACTCAGATGTATTGAAAGTAAGAGTAGATACTGGAAAGTATTGTTTAATAATTCAGAATTAAGATCTTGGTATATCTTTCCAAGCTTTATCTTTATCAAGACTTGGTTCACTTGGTAAACCAAGTACCCTTTCTGCAATAATATTTCTCATTATTTCTGAAGTACCACCCTCTATGGAATTAGCTCTTGCTCTCAGAAATAAACTTTGTGTGTCAGTAAAACCAAAGGAGTCATTATCAAAATTTAATTCAGGCTGTGATAAAGCATACCCTCTTGGAAATAAAAGACCCTCATTACCTAACATGTCCATTCCAAATTCGTATGAAGCTTTGTTTATTTCAGCTTCATGAAGTTTGCTTGTTGATCCTTCAGGACCGGGAGTACCTTTCTCTCTTAATTGAGTAGCTCTCAAGTTAGTTAGCCTGACAGCTTCTTGTTGGATCCATAATTCCATTAATTTATCTTTAATAACTGGATCATCTAATTCTTTATCTTTCCATAGTTGTACAAGATGTCCTGGAGCTCCTGCTCCTCTTTCTCTTACATTTCCACCAATTGCGACTCTTTCATTCATCAATATAGCTAAAGAAACTCCCCAACCATCTCCAACTTCTCCTAAAACATTTTCTTTAGGAATTTTTACATCAGTAAAATAAACTTCATTAAATTCAGCTTCTCCAGTTATCTGCCTTAAAGGCCTTACTTCTACTCCTTCAGATTCCATATCTACAATAAAGAAAGTTAATCCTCTATGTTTTGGAACATTAGGATCAGTTCTTGCTACTAATAACCCCCATTTAGCTAAGTGACCTAATGTTGTCCATACTTTTTGTCCATTAACAATATAACCGTCACCATCATCAACAGCTTTTGTTGATAAACTTGCTAAATCAGACCCAGATCCTGGTTCTGAAAACATTTGGCACCAGATTTCTTCAGCAGCAAACATAGGTCTAAGATATTTATTTTTTTGCTCTTCAGTTCCATATTCAGAAATGGTTGGCGCACCCATTCCTATCCCAAGGATGTTAGCAATTCTATTGTTAATAGAGATGCCTTCTTTCCTTAATGTTTCATTTATCATCAATTGGAATTTAGGATTAAGATCTAGTCCACCTGTACCAACCGGAAAATGAACCCAAGCTAATCCAAGGTCATATTGTTTTGACCAAAAATCATGCATTGAATCTGTTGTTTTCCTGAAACTAATTAATTCATCGAGCTTTTCTTTAACTAGAACTTCTGGATTGCTTATATCCGTTTTTGTATCAGACAATTATTCTCCTTGGAGAGCTTGTTGAATTATCATGAATTCATCAGCATTATTCATTGGATATGTTCCATCCTTAATTGTTCTTATATCTTCTATATTTTCTGAAATATCATCAGCAGTTGCTTCTGGATTAATATATCCTTTATGCGTATTTATGCCTACTCTTGCATATCTTCCTGCTCCAGCAGAAAATATCTCGTGTGTTGTATTACAAGCCTCTGAAGCTAAATATACAACTAAAGGAGTTACTTGCTCTACTTTAAATAATTTAGCAAACTCTTCACCAAATAATTCTTCAGTCATTCTTGTGGTTGCATTAGGTGCAAGAACATTAGCATTAATATTATACTTAGCACCTTCAATAGCAATTATGTTAGTTAATCCAACAATTCCCATCTTTGCAGCTCCATAATTTGACTGTCCAAAGTTTCCAAACAATCCAGACGGAGAGGCAACATTTACAAATCTTCCATATCCATTATCTTTCATATGAGTAAATGCTGGTTGGCAAACAAAAAATGTTCCTTTTAAGTGAACATCAAGTACAGCGTCAAAATCTTCCTCTGTCATTTTTGCAAAACTTTTATCTCTCAAGATTCCTGCGTTATTTATAACAGCATGAAGACCTCCGAAAGTATCAATTGCAGAGTTAACAATTGACTCCCCTCCTTCTTTTGATGCTACAGAATCATAATTAGCTACAGCATTTCCACCATTATTTTTTATCTCATCAACTACCTCATCTGCTGGAGAACTTGCTGAACCAGAACCATCAACTGAGCCTCCTAAATCATTAACTACTACATTTGCTCCTCTTTTAGCAAATTCGAGAGCATATGACTTTCCAAGACCATTTCCTGCCCCAGTTACTATTACAGTCTTGTCTTCAAATGATACTTGAGCCATTTTTAACCCTCCTTATACATTGATTCAATTTCATTATTATATGTTTCAGCAATTACATTTCTTTTTAGTTTTAATGTTGGAGTTAATTCTCCACTAGTATCAGTCCATTCGTTTTCTAGTATTGTAAACTTTTTAATCTGTTGAACTTGTGCAACCTTACTATTTGCAAGGTCAACTTGTTCTTGAACTGCTGATATTACTTTTTCATCCTTTGACATTGAACTTATATCATAAGCTACAGAATTATCTTCTGCCCATTTTTCTGCTCCCCCATCACCATCAAGAACAACTAAGGCTGTTAAGTATTTCTTACCATCGCCTACAACACATACTTGACCTATTAATGGATGCGGCTTTACCAAATCTTCAACCTCAACAGGTGCTATATTCTTACCTGCTGAAGTAATTAGTATTTCTTTTTTTCGTCCTATAATCTTTACATATCCATCATCATCAATTTGTGCTAAATCACCAGTATGCAGCCAACCATCAGAATCAAAAGATTCTTTAGTTTCAGTATCTGCTTTGTAATAACCCTGTGAAACATGGGGGCCCTTCTGACACAGCTCCCCATCTTCTAAGATCTTTATTTCAGTGCCAGCTATCGGTATACCAACTTTACCAATTGGATTTAAAACTTTAGGTACAGCAACACCATTAGATTTTAATTTTGAAGTTATAAAATCAGCTGCATTATCTGCAACACCTATTGTTGTTGGTCCAGTATTTTCTGTCATACCATATATTTCTGTAACATTTATGTCTATTGCATGAAACCATTTTTGTAAATCTGGATTCATAGCTGCAGCAGCAGTTACAAAATATTCAGTATTTGAGATACCTAATCCATCTTTAAATTTTTTAAATACTAGTTTTTTGAATAAAGCATCTTTTAATCTAACACCTAGCGGAGGACTCTCTCCTCTTTGTTCATACTCCACTCTCTCTAATGCATTATCAATAGCTTTTAAAGCTAAATCTTTTTTGTCAGACTCATTAATTTTATTTAATAAACCTGCTTGAAATTTTTCCCATACTCGTGGCACAGCTATAAACACAGAAGGCTGAATTGTAGGAAGTGCAGCAGCCATATCTTCTAATTGAGGGACAGGAAATATCTGCCCTGTTCTGTATATAGCTTGATAATGATCTCCTGCTCTTGCAGCAATATGAGCCATTGGCAAATATGAAACAATTCTTGGAAATTGAGATGCTGGTATCATTTCTGAGAACAAACTTTGAATTGTCCAAAGTACATTTTTATGTGTAATCATTACGCCTTTAGGGTTTCCAGTAGTACCTGAAGTAAAGATTAAGCATGCTAATGATTCTGGAGTGATCGTTTCAATAGCAGCCTGCAATTTAGAATCATCTTTTCGATTAATTTCTACACCTTTTTCAATTAGTTCGTGGTAACTAACTACATAATCTCTATCTTTTACTTCCTCGTATCCATCAATTAAAACTATATATTCTAACTTTGGACTATTCTTTCTTGCAGCGTCAACCTCTTCAAATAACTCAAGATCACCAACTACTGCAACCTTTGCTTCCATCAAGTTTGCAACATATTCAATCTGTCCAGACTTTAATTGTTTGTAAATTGTTGAAGGAGTGGCTCCACTATAAACAATTGCTAAGTCTGCAATATTGTGTTCTTTAATGTTATTTGACATAATGAAAGCCATATCACCTGGTTTTAATCCAAGATCGATCATCCCAGATGCTAGGTTCTTTACTTCTTCTCTTAATTCTGACCAAGACATAGAATCCCAAGCAGAATATTCATCATTAGCAGGTGTATTTAGTGCGGGATAACTACCATACTCCTCTGCATTTCTATTTATAAAATCAATTAAAGTTTTACCTTCAATAGCAGCTGTTATTTCTTTTTCTTGGTTCTTAAGAAATGAATGTAAAGTATTTGTCATATCTCCTCTTATTTGTATATATAAAATATTAATTAATAATTGTTCAATAGACTAACTAAATTAATAAAAATTATAGGTTTTTTATACTCAATTTGACCATCGTATCAAGAATTTTTACTTACTAATGGTATCGTTGCTAACAAACCAGAAGGAATATCATCAACTGATCCTTCATATTGCCCATATGAACTTAGATAATCTTCTTGGATTCCTTGTTCAGGATATATAACATCAAAAATATTTGGATGATTTACTACGTTTGGAGCTCCTCCACCACGGTACTGCTCTGCAGAAGGGTTAATTTCTCTAATTCTTGAACCATTAGGTCCATAACCATCCTGAGACATCATAATTACTCCATAATGCCATACTTCTGGATTTCCACCACCAAGTTGATTTTCTATATCAAGTTTCACAACAATGACACCTTTGTCAGGTACTACTACAATATCAAACTGGTTTGTTACTAGCTCTGATTCGCCTCCAGGAAGAGCTTTCCAAACCTGAGGTTCCCACCCCTCTATAACTATGTGGTATTCCCAACCACCACCATCAGGCATTTTTGCAAATCTGTAGTTTCCTAACTCCTTTATTCCTGTGCTGTATCCCCAATCTTTATCTATATACACATCAATAGTTTGTACTGATAAACTTCTTGGAGAGTTCCAAGGATTTTTTACAGCACTTAA
>CABXDL010000009.1 GCA_902510995.1 uncultured Candidatus Actinomarina sp. | reverse complement strand
ATGACACCGTTTATGTTAAAGCACATGCAAAATACGGAAACTATGTGAATTGTCTTCAACCAGGGCAAACTGGTTCGTGTACTCAGATTAATAATGAACAATGGGGCCCTTTTACTGACTGGTATCCTGTAGTTATTAATACTCCTACTACTACTCTTCCTCCATCTAATACAACTACAACTTTACCTCCATCAAATACAACAACAACTACCCTCCCTTGTATAAGTTTCGAAGAAGCTTGTTCTAGGTGGAGAGCAAATGCAGAAACAACTAAAGCGTGCCAGGGCTGTGTGCCTAGAAATGGAGCATCACGTTATGTGGTCGATCCAGGAGGTAGCACAACAGCTCTAGTTAATGGGTCAAGCCAGAATGTAAGTCTCCAACCTACTGGTGAATTACAAGTTGGAGATACCTTCTTAGGAGGAGAAAATGGTGATGCTGGTTTATTGCTTTGGACGCACACTGTAACGGTAGCTCCTGTTCAGGGAAGCTGTACGTCCAATTGTGGTGGCAGAGCTGAATGGACCCCTGTTTATCCTCAATCTGAAGTTGAAAGATTTGCATTATCACAATATAGCGGTGATTGGTGTTCCCCTTGTATATGTCCTTAAAATCCTTGATCACTATATAAAAAGTAATGTAAATAGTATTTTTAAAAATCAACGCCTTACATTTACATTTATATCTGGTCAAGGGGAAATAAGTAACCCTATAGAACTTAACCCAACCAACTGTAGTTAAATATCAGTAACAGACCAATCTAAATAATTTGCTATCTCTTCTACCTGAGTTTTTTCTGTACCTGTAATCTCTTCATTTACGACCACGATCGCCATTGCAAGTCGTAGTAATGCTTTCTTAAACTCAGGAATACACTCATCATATTTTTTTGACGATGAAAGAGTAGCGTTTATATTTGATAAATTTGATCTAGAATCATGGAGTGAATATTCAAACCCACTATCTAGAAGCTCTTTTGCAGAAAGAAATAGCTCTTTTACTAAAGGATTGTTGTCGTAAGTGGTTAGTTGAATACTTAATTCTTCAAGTTCTACTTCTTCTAGTTCCATGTCTGCTTCTGCTGCTAATGCTGCAACATCTAATGGTGCTTGTTGTAAAGTTTTAATTTGTTCATCAGTAAAGATATCTTGAAGCGACATAGTTTAGGAGAATTTCTTTTTGAGTAAATTAATAATACTCTCTTCTTCTTTTTCTAGTCCTTCTAAGTCAGCCGTAGCAGTTTGTTCTGCAATCTCTAATAGTTGAGCACAGAATATATCTAATGTATCTTCCCCAAGTCCATTCGTCTCAATATTCTTTTTTATTAAATTAACTGCACTACTTACTTCATTTAACGCATCTCTGGTGTCTTTAATTAATCTTGTTTCCTCAGTTGCTTCTAGTGAATCTCTAAACACCTCTTTCACGAAAGGATCTCCATCATAAGAAATTAAAATATCAAGAAGTGGCCCTATTTCATCTAGCTCTCTCTCATCATCTGCTTGTGAAACTAATACTTGAACATTAAATGGTGCAGCTCTTAAAATATCCCATTCTTCACTTGAAAATAAAGTTCTGTAATCCACAAATATTAGTTTAAAGTAAATTCGCAAAATTCACATCAGTTTTTTTTGATAAATAATTTTATTGAATAAAAAATCTTATTACTATCAAATCATGGATAAAGATCTCTTTATATGTTACGCGCGAGAAGATTACGATATTGTTACAAGTTTTTTATATGACTTTGAAGAAGAAGCTAAGAACTATAAAAATAAAATAAATCTAATAATTGATAAATCTCGAAACGTATTAAATCTTGGTGATAAATCTAAAGAAAAACTACAAGAATACATCCAAAGATCCTCAGGTGCGGTACTCTTTATTTCAAATAATTTTATTAATAGTGATTTCATAAATAATAATGAAATACCAGAAATTCTTAAGAGGAAAAAGGAAAACTCTGATTTTCTTATAATTCCTATATTTGTAGATACAGATTTAGATAACAAATATAAAATCAATAAAGAGATTTTAGAATATCAGTCTCCAAATAACGAGGATCAAGGACTCAGAGAGTTAAAGCCTGGTTTAAGAGAATTGATAATTAAAAAATTTGCTAAAGAAATAAATGAATATTTCCAAAAAGAAGTTAATGAAGATAATCAAAATATTGAAGAAGGGCCGGAGACACCTCCTCCGGATCCGGAAGAGAAATATCTGAACTGGATCTGGGGAAAAAGTAAAGACCCAGAAAAGAGTAAAAAACTTATTAGAAGAAACGCTGGAATTTTATTAATAATTGGATTCTTTTATATTTTTATTCTTCCTTCTATTCTGGACAGGCAGCCTGAAACAACTCTTGATTCAACTTCAGAAGCTCCAGCTACTTCAATACCAACAATCTTAGACAAAATTACAGATCCAATTGATGATTCATGTGATGTAATTTTGAATTACTATAATTCTTTTTGGGATATTGATGTAAAATATAATGACCAATTTGATGAAGCATATGAAACTTATGATAACTTTTTGTATGAATATAATAATTTTGAATACTATTTTAACTTAACCTCCAAAGAACAAAAAGAATTGCATGCGGAGCTAAATTTATACAGGTTTAAAAATGATATAGATGAATTAGTGAAGTTAAGTAATACGATAAAAGCTACAGGTATTCCAGATATTGATGAGGAACACATAGAGTTAAAAGCTCAAATAGAAGAACTAATAACAATGGAACTTTCAGCTATTGATGATGCAATAGCGCTTATTACTAGATACGATGAATTTATTACTAAAGTTGAGAAAGTTTTTGAAGAAGGTCAAGAAGCAGATAGTGAAGAAGAAATTAATGAAATTATAGAAAATTTTATCGCATTCAATCAAGAAGATGAAAAAAACTTGAGTTTATTATACGATGAGATGATCATTAAATACGAAAATTCGTTGACTCTTTATGAAATTTTCACTACTGATGCTGGAGAATTGTGTGACTTAGTTTTTGAAGAAAGTGATGACTAAAAGAATGACATTAATAGAAGTCAGAAGATATCTAATATCCCATTAGTAAATCGTATATAATCTACTAAAAGGAGACATAAAAATGACATTTTTAGAAGCTTTTAAAAAAGTTTACATAGAGGAAATTTTTACTATTTCCGGAAGAGCCTCTCGTAAAGAATATTGGGGATGTGAAGTAATTGCATTACCACTTTACTTTTTTGTCACTTTTGGGTCTTATTTTTTATTTTCATTTCAAACAGCTGAGGTAATAGATGCTATTTTACTGGTTTGGTCATATATTGCTGTAATTACTTCAGGAATTAGAAGAATGCACGATATAGGTAAAAGTGGGTGGTATTTAATTATCCCTTTTTATAATTTCTTTTTATCAATAAAACCAAGTGAACAATCTGATAATGAATGGGGAAGCCCAAGACCACATACTATAGTAAACCAATCTACATCAGACGATGAAGAAAATTAGGTTTAAGCCGCAAACAACCTTTGATAAAATAGTAATTTTTTTATGGTTTTACATTAACTGTTTACATGGATTCTTTATTTGGGGATTTAACTTTAATGGCTTTAGCTTAATGCTTGGAGGTTTAGTAATTTTTATTCCAGGATATTTAATCTATTTCTTATCAAAACACTTTTTTGGTAAGAAATAGATTCAGAACCATTAGATCAATAGTTTAGGCTAAAGAAATAATTTTCTTAAATTTCTTTCGTTTAGCATCTTCTATAGTCCAAACCTCAACTACTACTTGAAATGCTGCCGGAGTGTATTCTGCTGTTTCTATATCTAAAAGAGTTTCTCTATCTGCCTGAGAGCCTCCAGCAGGAGTGTCCGTACCTATTGACTCCCACCATATAAGAATTCCTATTTTTGAATTTCGTATTTCTTTTACAGAACTTTGTTGTGCAGAGTATAAGTATCTAAATAACTCCTCGCGCCCAGAAGCCAGTTCTCTAAGAGAACCAAACTTTGTTTCAATAGTTAAAGTTGTATCAAGTTTCCACTTAGGATCAGGAAAAATAATAAAATCAGGTCTGTAATCTTTTATTGGAAAATCTTTATAATAAATTTCACCAAAATACTCTCTTCCAGCTTCAATAGGTTTTTTAGATTTACGAAATTCATATGCAAGAGCTTCTTGTAGTTGTTTCTCTATACCTGTTGCATGAAAGGGAAGATCTTTTGATACTTTTTTAGATAATTTGTATATTTCCTTTATTAATGGTTCAAATTTTATAGTATCCATTTCTTATATAACTTTCTCTAGAGGACTTACTTCTAAGGCTCTTAAGTATTCAATTTGAATAGACAATGGAACTAGTCTTAATACTCCAGCAACTTTACTCTCTTTAGTTCGTATAAAGTCTTTATATACTGGTAAATCTAAAACTAATGGAGCAAATTTTAAATTTATAATTGCTTCAGACCTTCCATTAAGTAGAGAGATTTCTTCTGAATTTAAAAAATGAACTAATTCAGAATTATCATCTAGCTCCATTAAATCTAAAACCTTTTCTCTTGGGTAGTCTCCTTCAGACCAAAGATTTTTTATAATCTGATCTCGTTGCTCCTGCCCTTCAGAAGTATGAGCAGTTTTTGGATCTAATATTGAACTACTATATGTTCTTTTTTCAAATTCAATTAAATTCTTTTTAAAATTCTCAACAATTCTTTTTGGAACCAAGTTTCTACCTATTGCTCCTCTAATTTTCATCCATTCTTGATCAAATGAAAGCTCAAGAAGAGAGAGAAGGTCAGATTTTAAAATTTTTACTGATCCTTCAAAGTCTTTGTAAATACCATTTTCTGATACAGAATTAAGGTTAGTTTCTAAGATAGGATTTGGTTCGAGATGTCTTTTTTGAAATATCAAATCATCGCTGTCTTCAATGTTTAGATAATTTTCAATTAGCAACTCTTGAACGTTATCTAGGATATCTATAATTGAATTTAAATATTCTACAATTTCATATCTGTCACTTGCTAAAACCCAGTCATTGATAAGAGTCTTCCATAAAAATACTTTCGCATCTCTAATAATTTCTGGAATAATTTCTATTTTTAATTTTTTACCAACTCTTTCAATATTATTAATTACAAATTTAGCAATTATATAAAGTCCTAACCATAGTGTTAGAGCACTTAAAAATAATACAATTAGTACATCTTCCCAATTAGTGTTTCTAAATAAACCTGTTACAAAATTATCTAGCCACACTGAGCCTGATGAACCAAATATTGGCTCATCTCCGGGTTCTCCAGCAATAAAAGTAGTAATGGCCCAGAAAGAAGCCAGCAGAGCAGTTACAGTAGTCATAATAGTTAAAAATATTTTCTTTTTATCCAGAACTGTCCATGGGAAATTAAATACAAAGCTAAAAAGTTTATTACCAAACATTTTTTTTACTTCTTTTTTTAAATTATTTTCATCTTTTTCAGGATCTAATAAACCGCCTTTAGAAGCCAAAGGTTTCCATATTTTTTCTAAATTTCTTTTTGAAACATTATTGCTACAAGGCTTCACCTCGCGAATTAATTTCTTCAATAGAATTTTATATTCTTTAATATTGTGACCTAATTTAATTCCATTTAAGATATCTAAGAATATAGCTGTAGATACTCTAATTGGTCTCTCATGTGTAGGAATTTCCGGCTTTGTTGAATAAAAATCAATATTATTATCTATAATTTTTACATACTCTTTCTCATCAAATCCATCTTTTGCATCAATAGAGGTTATTAAACTAGATAAATCATCTTTTGTTTTTCTAAGGGATTTTACAAAACTTAATATGGTATCAATATATTCTTTATATGTTTTTTCAAGTCTTTTAGAAAATGATGGTATCTGATCTTTTGAGACAATGCTATTTGTAGCACCAAACAATCTACACATATCTAAAGACATCTTTCCTGTTCTGTCAATCTCTGAAAAGATCCCATCCTTATATCCAGGAAGAACAGGGTTTATTTTGCCCTTATATAAGTCACTTATTGATAAGTGAGGCATCGTTGTAGATTGTGATGTCAACAAATTACCTGAACCTGTTATATGTTTTGCAGCTTCATAAAGTATGTCTTTACTTTCTTTTATATAACCACTTCCAAAGGCAGTTTGTCTTAGTCCTGGATTATATATTTCACCTTGCTTTGATTTTTCAAATATATCTTCAAAAATTTCCGGAACGGTTAGTGGTTTTAGGAGTGCTTGGAAATTTGCTTCATGAAGATTTTCTGAATCCCAATGTAATAAGGCTGAGGGATAATTTTGATAAGATGGGCTCCAGAATATACCATTTAAGGATGAAGACCAGACAAGCCGAATTCTTTTTTCTGTTAAGAACTCAGGAAGATATAGCTTATTCCTAGAAATCTTATATTCAGGAAGTTCTCCAATAAACAAAACAATTATTTCTAGATTTAAATTTGATTCAGCTAAAAGCTTCTCCCATATATCCCATCTGCTTTTATTTGCATTACTTCCTTTAATCAAAAACTCAACATCGTCTTGATGGGGAATTGTTATTAGCTTAAATGGCCTGCTTAAACCTAGAAAGTTATCTTCAGACCTATCTTTTTTTAATAACTGTAATGCTTGATCGGGTAAATATTCAGAAAATAAATTTCTTATACTATCTTTTCTAAAGTCCAAAACTTCAACAGTTTCGCCTCTTTTTGATATAAGTTTTGTATCAACCACTTTAAACTTTCTCTTTTTTTAATTCTTCAACTAAATAGTTGAGTTTTGTGTATATTCCTGCACCTATTGTTTGATTTAATGCTTGAGGAAGAAGTGTTGTCCAAAATTCTAGTTTTAATTTTGCTTTAGAGAGAACACCAGGAGAAGAATCATTTTCATTCAAAATAGATTTTAATTCTTGGATTTCATTATCACCAATCATTGAAACTATTTCATAAAATATATTTGTTTTAGGCAAGTTCTCGTACAAATCTCCATCTTTAGCTCCATTTGGCATCATGCTAAGTAGTTGGTCCCAATTAGAAGAATCGTCCATACTCATGTTTATCCAGAAATTCTTAAAAGCTTCTGGAAGATCAGATACAGTACTAAATTTTTGAAATCTTTTTAATTCAAGATCAATCTTTCCATCGTTAGGTAACAGTATTGTAAGTGACTTTGCATCCCTTATACTGGATGCGTCATTTAGTACTACACAGTCGTTCCAAGCTGCAACTAAAAAATATTGAAGTGCATTAACATAGTCTCGTTTTGCAGCAAGGTTATAAATTGTTTCAGTTGAGAGTCTTTGCCTCCACTGGAGCTCTCTTCCTTCAGGAGTATTTTTTGAATCAAATAATTCTTTAAATAATTTTCTTGGTTCTTTTAAGCTAAATAAGCCATTAGCATAATTGTAAATTGAAATAAAGATAGACTCTCCACCAACCGGATAACAAATAATCTTATCCAGAATTTCATGCTGATTAGGCCAACCTGCAGTGATTTGATTTTTTAAATATTCCTCAACTTGGGTATCTTGTTCTTCTAGTGGGTAATTGATCCATATTTCTGTAGTAGGTTTACCTGGTCCTGAGTCAGGAATAGTATCAAAGGGAATCATTTTGCTAAGTTCTGAGTGTAGAACTTTAACTTGATTAGAAGGTGAAGTTGTCCCAGTTCTGGATGCTCTTAATAATAAATTTTTAAGACTAGGAAGAAGGGAGCTACCATCAGTTGTTGATTTTTGAAGTTCCTCAACAATTTTATTTTTTAATTCTATCTTTATATAGTTAATTAACTCCTGAGTTGCTTCATTTATATTTTCTTTTGATTTTTTATCAAACACTTTCCAAGCTTCTTGCCATATGTCTTTAGGTAAAATGTTCATAAATAAGTCAGAAGCAGAAGGTGTAGATTGAGATGTAGAGGTAGAGGTCAGGCTTTTTACTAGATCGTTTTTTAATGTTTCTAAATTTCCACTATCTAAAGGAAGAAATCCTGATACTAAAATACCATCTTTAATAGATTTACTTTTATTTACAGACCAAGCATCTTCTGTGGATTTTTTAAATGTTTCTAATCCAGTATTTATGATTGCAAAAGTATCTTTAATTTCATCAACGACGCTTTGCCATTTTGATCTTTGAACAATCCAGGCATCCTGCCACTTAATTTCAAACTCACTTTTATACCATTTTGGTAATGATTGTTTGAGGTATTCTGTTTTAATTCTTGGGTGGGAGCCTTTTTGAAATACATTTGGTCCTTTAACTTTTGGAGGTTCTGGTGCTTGTGCACTTTTATTAATTTTTGATGCAAAATTTAATAATTTTCCAATAACACCTTCTTTTGAGTTAGAGTCTTGTGCAAGATTTGACCCCTGGAAAATTCTCATTGTTTTAAACAATGAATTTGAACCTAGGAGTGTAATGACTTGTTGTTTCCAGTCCATAGAAGATTGAGAGATTGACTTCCTTGCATAACTATCAAATCCATTAATCCAACGTTGTAGTTGTGTTTTATAATAAGAGATATTTTTTGCAAGATCTTTCCCCCTACTAGCAACTATATTTTCTTCCTCGTCAATCAATTGTTGATTTTTTGTAGGCACTGGATCTACAATAAAATTAACTTCCATGTTCTTTAAGGTCTCTGCCATATCAATTGAATTGTTTTCAGATTGAATTAATGAATTGTCATTATTTTCTTCAATATACTCAGCTATAAGCTTTCGAGAAATAAGATCAGCAACATTTTCAATAGGAATTGATAATGAACCTGAAATTGCTGTAGAAAAAGGTCTTAAACCTGGACCGTATTTATCTTTTTCTCCAGTTAAATTTCTGTCATTGATTATTTTAGAGAATACGGACATCTGGGTATTATTACTATCTAAATTTTTATTGTCTTTATCATCTTTCTTTTCCTCCCCAGTAGTGACCTGTGACATTACAAATGACGCCATAGATTTATACATATCTTCCTGGGTCACTGATGAGGCTTTACTAAATAAAAATGCTGAAGGAATAGTTGCTGGATTCATTCTTGTTATTCCAAATGGCTCCGGGTAATTTATTTTAAAATCGTCCGGTTGGTCATCTTTTTGTAAATGTTCAACTAGTTGGGCAAGATCTTTTAATGCAATTGCAGCATTTGCTTTTCCGGCTTTTATATTATTTGGCTTCCACTTTTCAATAAATGCTGAAGGCATCAATACTAATGGAAATATAGCAACTTCAAATCCATCAAGGATACTGCTTAATCTCTTTTCGAGTAAATGTAATACATCATAAAATATACCCGTTCCAGTACCTCCGGCAACAGAAAATCCAACATAACAAAGTATCTTCGGCTTAGCTCCTTGTTCTTTTGCGGTTTGTAACATACCCTCACCTAAGACAAGTCTTTTTATTGCTTGATCTATTTCACCTTCAAGTTCATGACCCGAGCGATTTAATGATAAAACTAAAGCTGCTCTCCCTACAGTTGGGTATTGACCAGCACCGTCTGATAATGGTGCAACCTGTGGTTCATTTTCTTTTTCAGGCAGCCATCCTTTGGTCATAGAAGAAGTATTCTTATCTGCTCTTAGCATTTCAGCACCTACCCTATAGCTTGTAGCGCCTGTAGCATGAATACTTTTTACTACTGTTGCATTTTTTTCTATAAGATTAGTACTTAGATCCGTGCCTTTTTGTAGAATTTGTTCAGCATCATCATCAAAATCAAAATATAAAGATTGTATATAATCTGGTAATTGATAAGGTTCAAGTTTTCGAAATGCTCCGCCTTTTCTAATTAAAGCTTTTCCATCAGGTCCACACAAGTCTCGCCTTAAAGCAACTTCAAGTTCTTTCCCAATATGTACGCCGGTACCACCGATTCCTACATAAAGCATTTTATGAGTTACTCCCATTTAATTTTTTCCTTTCTTCATAACACTTATTACTAGCGACGAGTTTTTTAAAATATTAAGCAAATGGATTCTCCTCTGAATTTTCATCATCTATCTCTTCAGTACTTGGATTTGAAAAAATATCGTTTATTCCATCATCTTCAAATGGATTTTCATCAACAATTATTGGTTTACGAGAGAAACCATCTTCGAAGTCAAGAATATATCCTTCTTCAAGTTCTAGCTTGTCTCCAACAATAAAGGCTCTGTTTTTTTCTTTGCCGCTTCCAACTGGACCTGAAACTATAAAGTCTGGACCTTTTTTACCTTTTGTAATCTCATATGAGCCGTATATTTCAGCACTAGTTTTAGTAATTTGAGATCCAAACTGTTCTTCTTTATTTATATTAAAAGCTAAGCTTGTTGTTTTCTTAAGCACCCTTACTCTTCCTTGCTCACCAAGGTTATTACTTATTACAAAAGTGCCTTCTCTCAAATATCGTTTATTCCATAAGTACCAAACTAAAGTAAGTATGGTTAGCCCTATCAAAATTAATAACCACCATGGAATTGGGTCTTTACATTTTTCATTTTCGGGTGTTAGCTCACAATTTATTCGTGTATCAATTGAAGGTGTTTCCGCAATATCGTTTTCATTGTTTATATCCTTTTCTGAAGAATTAATAAGCAGCTTATTTGAACATTTTTCTTCTGCTTTATTAAATGAAATAATTGCTGGTTGATCTAAAGACTCATAAGAGGCTTCAGCAACTATATCAACCACTTCTTCTTGAAACATAAAAGTTGCTTCTTCACCTAACTCAATTTCATGGAATTGTTTCTCGCCATCAACAATGACCTCAACAATAAAGACTGGACTGTTTACATAAGAATCAGATGAATTATTTGATGGAATAACTGATAATGTGACTACATTGTTTTCCTCAGGACATGTAATTATAGGTTCAAAAGTGCTTTTCCACCAATAGCCTACTTCAACAGGTGTGTCTGAAACTATTTGCCAAGTACCTCCAGATGGATCAGGAATAGTAATCGTAGACACAGTGCCTTCCCCTCCACCATTTTCTTTTTCGCCATTCGGTCCGAGAAGTGTAAAGGTCTCTCCTTCTTGATGTTTAATCTTTACTGTTGCTTCATCTGCATAGTCAGGTAGTAGTATTTCTGGATTCTTACCTTGAACATATTCTCCTAGACATGTGACTTGTCTAATAATTTTATTTATCTCGTAAGGCAAGTCCTCGGGTTCAGCAATAACAGCTCTGGGTATTTCTCTCTGGCAAGAATTAGGTCCAGGTTGCCCACCTTCAGGAGCATATCCATTAAGCTCAATTCTGTTTACATCACCAAAACCCACTGGCCAAATTTGTATACCTTTTTTACGAGCATCAGGTAATACCTCTAAAAATAGTTCATCAATTGCTTGTTGATCTTTTTCTTCACTACTCCCTATATAGTCTGGATTAACAGGATTAAAATTATCTACGTCTAGTTTTCCATCTGTCATAAGAAGTACAAATTTTGATGAATTAGTAGATAATGGACCGCTTAGAATATCAACAGCTTTTTTTATTGCCTTATTATGATCAGTCATTGGTCCAACAGGTTTTGTTCCAATAACTGCAACACAATTAGAAATCCACTCCTCTATATTTGTAGTACTTTTTAATACTTCTTCGTCGCCCCCACACATTGGGAATGTAGCTGGTTTACCTCCATTCCTTATATCTGAAGCTCCAAAAGCAAGTATTGCAACTTTAGATCCATGAGGCCAAGAAACATTAACTAAATTTTCTAATGCTTTTTTTTCAGCAAGTGGGTACCGTGGGTCATCTGTTATTGAACCAGAAAAGTCAACCAATATAACAACATCTGCTGCATTTCCACTAGATGCTTCATTAGCATATGAAGGAGTACCTACTAGTAAAGTAAGTAGAGTAAATATTAAAATTATGCTTGTTATATTTTTAATCACACTATTTACTAGCGATAAGTTTTATTTCAAGTATTGAAGAAAAGATATTCCACAGTTTGATCGTATAAATTCTAATCCAAATGGTGGGATTATTAGAGAAAAAGAATCAGAGTATCAAAAGGATTTAGATAATATAACGACTGAAATTCCAGTTATTCAGTTAGAGGATTAATTTTTTACTCTTGCCAATTTGGAATTCCATCATCATTTGGAGTAATTGTAACCTCACTCCAATAGGACGTTCCTTGGTCCTTTGGTGTATTTTTTTCTAACCATTTTGCATCATATTTTAATGGAGTATCTCCATAAATATTTTCTTTCTTCCAAAGATATACGCAATATGTATCTTGATTTGATAATGATTTATCAAATTCATTTCGTGTAAGATGAAAATCAGAAACCTCTCTTGCTGACATTTTGCTTTCTATCTGTATTTCATAAACTTCATCATTAGAATTTTTTCTCCAAGATAAAACATCGAACCCAGCACTATTGTCGTAAGACGCAACATGATCAATTTTGTATAATTTTTGATCTATATTCAAATCGTCTAGCTTATCTTTTTCATATTTTATTGTTAAAATTTCACCTTCTAAGCCAAGCATCTCTCTTCTGTCTTCACTGGCTGTGTTAGATAAATTTGCAATCAATTTCCACCATGAAATAGTTTCTTCTGAAGAGTCATTAAGGCCTGCATGAAGAAAAACTTGATAAATGTTGCCCCCTTCTTCAAGTTCCTTAATGTATGAAAAGAAAAGCTCCCTACCATGTCTCAAAGAGCTCTTCCATGGAGGGCTGAGAATAGAAATCATATTAAATAATATACTTTTTTCTAATTTTTGAAATTTACCATCATCCTTAAAGAGTGTCTCTCCATAATCTAAAATTAAGCTCTCAGCATTTTTATAATCTTCAGTCAAAGTATTTGTTTCTTCTTTAACTCGAATTATATCTTTAACAGTTCTATCAGAATCAATTTCTAACTCTTCAATGAGATTAATCCCAGCCTCAATTATCCCTACAGTAAAATCGTTATTCATTTATTAGCATTCCTATAAAGTCATCTAAATCATCCAAGCTATATTCTGATTCCTGTTCGTCTCCTGCAGCTTCATCAAGCGATAATCTTTTCAAGTCTGGATCATTAAGAAGTTTTTCCATGTTTTCAATTTTTCTTTGAAGATTATTGCTAATCCTCAAATCAATTACTTTTTTTGACTTATTTGGATGTACAGAATGTATTATGTAATAATTTGGGACTACATCTGCCGGCATGCCTATTCTGTGAATTCTGTCACGTGATTGTAAATACTCTGCAGCATTGTATGTTCTATCTAAATAAATAGCATTATGACAGTTGTGATGTAAACTAATTCCTTCTCCACCCTTTTTAGGGTTACCAATTAAAACATCAACACCGCTGTTTTTATCATTAAATAATTCAACTGAACTTTCTGGATTTTCAGTTTCACCATATAAAGTTACAGGAGTATGTTCTCTTAGCTCTTCTTCAAGTACTTTTATAGAATTACTAAATTGTGACCAAATAATAACCTTTTTTTCTTCTTCAAGTATTTTTTTAGTAATTTCAATAGCTTTATTCATTTTTTTGGAAACTTTGTTTTCAGCTTCACCTTCATTTATTAGGTTGTTGATAATTGTTTCGTTTCTGCTTGAGTGTATGTATTTTGCAATTTCATCTTTTTTTTCTTTTAGGTCTTCAACCAAAAAATAAGGATCTACTGAAAGCCTTGCAACTCTTGATAGCGCCAATTGGGCTCTTGTTGCAATTTTAATGTTTAATAAGTCTCTATTTGATGGGACAGAAAACTCTTCTCTATATCTATTCACAACAAGTTCGTAAAAAGCAGCTTGAAGTTCTGACATTTCTTGTGTTATAGAATTCTCCACAGGTTCTGGTAGTTCAAGTTCGCTTTTTGTTGTTCTAACAAAAATCCCTTGGATAGGTGCTCCTGGGCTCTGTGCTTCTGTCTCAATTTTTTCTTTTAGTCCAGAGTTAGGATAAAGAAATTCTACTTGGGAAATTAAGTCATTATGGTTTAAGGGCATTGGAGTACCAGACAAAATATCTTTTCTATCTATAAACATTGAAAAAGATAATATTTTTGAAGCTATTTTTGAGGGTAATCCTGTTGATTTTATTCCTCCTTTTATTCTATGAGATTCATCAAGAATAAGATGCGAGGGATTATTCATAAAAAAGTCTCTAAATAATTTTTCAAAACCTCGTGAAAGTATTTTTCTATAGGTAATTAGTCCAATACCTCCTTCAGAAATTTTTTCTAATAACATTTCTACCTCTTCAAGATTTCCATTTAACCTATATGTGTTTGGTTTATGTTCAGTATCAAATGTGTTATTTATTTCATGCTCCCAGGACTGCATAACTACATCATTTGGTACAAAAACAATTAAGATTTCTTTTTTTAAGTATGCATTTACACACAATGCAACAAAAGTTTTTCCAGCACCAGGAACAGAAAAATTTGCTGAATTAGGACTTTGTAGCATGAATGCAAGATCTCTGAGTTGATATTGAAAAAGCTTTCTTTTTTTTATACCTATATTCTCTAAATTTTCAGTAATTGATTCATATTCTTGAATATCTTTAGTATTTAATTTACGAGGGAGTTTACTTGTAAATTCAAGATTTTTTCTATGAGTTTCAATATGTGGTGAGATATTAGAGTGATATATCACATCTATACCTTCATCTTCTAATCCATCGTAGAAGTAAAATAGAAAATCTTTCCAAGAGATAGAGAGTTCCTTGACATGATCACCAAGATAAGGGCTTATCCCACAATCGTTATAATAATCTATTAGTTTTACCCAAAATTCATCTTCATTATTTGATGTTGAAAAATCTACCCCTTTAAAATTACCGCTTAAAGAAGCATTAATTGAAGACATTTGTTAACTTAGATTTTCTTCTTGGCTGCCTATATCTTCTCTAACTCGTTTTGTTTCTTTATCAATCTTGTCTAAATTTCTTTTAATATTTCTTAAATGTGTCTTTCTTGTAGTGCCGGAGTTAACATTAATAGTTTCCAACGCATCCAATGCATCTTCTATTTTACTCTTCGTTTGAGATTGCTGTTCATCTTCTGTTTGTTGTCTTTCATCTTGTAATCTTTTT
Organism: uncultured Candidatus Actinomarina sp.; assembly: GCA_902510995.1. Lineage (GTDB taxonomy): Bacteria > Actinomycetota > Acidimicrobiia > Actinomarinales > Actinomarinaceae > Actinomarina. Next base: position 30,627 of record CABXDL010000009.1, on the reverse strand, counting down.
CGATTCATTTCTTGTATAGTGCCTCTCAAGTCATCAAAAACTACAGACGTACCAAAATCTCTTAATTTTTGATTAGCTCTTGAAGTATTCTCTACACCTATCGCTCTTTTATACCAATCAAAAAGTTTGTGAGCCCTATTTGCTTGATTCATATTAAAAGCTCTTCCGCCTATAGCTTTCCTGTCATTTTGCACGACAAAATGGATTACTGATTGTAATAAGGTTTGTTGTTTTTTATCTGAAGCCGGAATATCTCTGTCCATTACTTTTCCAATCTCAATGAAACTTTGTTCATTACCGTATTGGCCAAGATCTACATAATTATTATTTATATGTTCAGGGTCGAAACCTGCTTTTACTTTGTTATAACGTTGCATTCCTTTTGCAGTGATTAATAATTTATCAACAGCTGTAAGGCTAGATAACTGTAATTGTCTTCTTATCTCATCTCTATCTTTTCTTTCTGCTTCAAGTCTCTGAGCTTCGAGGGCTTTATTTAACCAGGTATATTCGAGTTGCAAAGTATCAGCAAAATGAATTTGATGCTCGAATTCTTTATTATTTTGTCTGTCAGCTCTAGGAATTACAACACACTCAATTTCATTGAATTCGGGAAAGTCAGCAGGGTTTTCTGTATACAACTCCCTTATTGAAGACATTCTTCTATTTCCATCTACTATAACTCCATCTGTATCTATAAGGATCGGGTCTCTTTGTACTTGTGTTTGCTTTAATCTTGTATAAATATCAGCATCTGTTGCATGTGCAAGCTCTGAAAGAACAGAGTGGATAAATTTTTGAGTTTCAAAGTTTTCTCTTTTTGAATAAAAATGTTGATCAAACTTTTCTGTGTCTGTATTTTCTATTTCAAACTCTGTTAAAACCTTATCTCTTATTCGAACATTGTCTGCATTGTAAATAATATGTGTAATGGGAAGAGTTATTAATGCCAACTGTTCAATCCCACCTCCTGGGACAATTTGTCTAGATGTTGTGACACTATCAGCAACTAAAGTCCTAAGGAGCTGTCTTCTGTGAGCTTGTGGTTTTACGAAATCTTGTGAAAATTCAAATTCTTCAGTCATTTAATACTCCTTCTTGTTCCCATTCTAAAGGTGTTTCCGAAACTTTTCCTTTTGGTTTTGGAACTTCTTTATCTTCCCTGTAGTCCATTTTTCCTTCATTTAAATCTTTAATTCTATTTTTCACTATCTCACAATATTCTTTATCAATTTCAGCTCCTATCCCAATCCTATTCTCTAGAGCTGCTGCAGCAATGGTTGTACCTGAGCCAACATAAGGGTCTAATACATAATCACCCTCTTCTGTAAGAGCTGTAATTAGTCGTCTAATTATTGAAATAGGAAACTGTGCTGGATGATCAGTTTTTTCAAGGTGTTTCGCTTTGACCTGTGGTACATCCCATACATTTCCTGGATTTTTTCCTTTAGGGTTGCCACTTGCCAGACCTTCTTTTTTATGACCTTTTGGAAACCTATAACCTGGATAAAGCTGAGGCACTCTAATTTCATCTAAATCAAAATAATGGTTTTCATCTTTAGTGAACCAGAGGATTGTCTCATATTGATTAGTAAGTTTTTTTTGATTTGGATAACCGTGTTTAAAATGCCAGATTATTCGATTTCTAAGCATTAATCCATTTTCTCTAAAGATATTATAAAAAGGTATGTCTAAAGGAACAAGGTGACCTGTTTTCTTGTCTACGTAGTTGCCTACTTGCCAACAAAGACTTCCATCATCTGACATAACATTAATGAGCTCTTTAATAATTCCAATCTGGTCTTCTAAATAATCTTCTAATTTCTTAACTTCTTCATACTCTTTTCCAATGTTGTACGGAGGAGAAGTAACAATTAAACGCACCTTTTTGTGTAGATCTTTATTATTTAAAAGTTCTTTTGCATTACCCTCATGAAGAACGTGAGTTTTTTTATCTTTTGAGTAATTAGACTCTAAAGGTAGTTTATTAATTTCTTTATTTGTCATTCATTTAATTTTAGATCATTTTTCAACTTTTTGCCTTATGCTTATCTTATTTATTAAGCTATAAACGGGAAAAGAGCTCAGGCAACTGAGCTCTTTTCTTTTAACTAGCTTTTAAGAATCCAATGAAGTCGATTGCAACTGCATGCGCACAGCGCTCACAGTCTTGATCTAAACAAGTGAGAATATGTCGGATTAAGTCATCAATCCAACTTTCCTCCTCCTTTTCTTTGGACTCAACAAAACCAATAGGCATAGAAATACCTCCTGGATGGTTGGTTATTTTGGGTTGAATAATAAACAATAATAGATATAAATATCTATACAAGTTTTTAGGCTAATTATTCAAGAATTTCTATAAAAACTGAAAGAAGGATTAGGCGACAGAACTTTTTTCTTTTTGTCTAGCTATCATAAAACTATGGATGCAAGAATTAGTAAAAGCTTTAAAATAATTTTCTCAAGTTTATATCCAAATTTTGATGAAGCAGAAAGAGAAAATGCTGAAGAATATTTTTTCTTTATATTAAAAAATTATCCAGATAAAAGTGAAATCAACCAGTTAAAACTATTCTTCATCACTTTCTCATTTGGCGTTAGAAAGCTCCTGATTAAAGATGTAAATATTCCTTCATTTGTTAATAATTTACAAAATTCATCATTAATGCTTTTAAGACAACTTGGAACATCTATCTCAACATTGTTTGGAATATGTAACGCAAGGTCACTTACTGGAGAGGGAAATCTCTATAAGCATTTTGAATACCCTGTTTACAAAAATGGACATATAGAAAAAAAGACTAATGAATTTCCTGAAAGCATTGAAGTTGCTGTTATTGGGAGCGGTGCTGGAGGCGGTGTGGCTGCTAACGTCCTTAGTGAAAAATATGAAGTTGGAATATTTGATAAAGGGAGTTACTTAAATAAAGAAACAAATAACGAAACGTTTGGTTATCACAATTTTTATGAAAGCTACGGCATGCAACAAACGAGAAAATTTAATGTTCTTCTATTAGCTGGAAAAAGTGTAGGTGGAGGAACAACTATAAATTGGACAACCTCTTTAAAAACTCCAGAAAATATTTTAAAAGAGTGGGATTCTCTAATCAACCAAGATAATTACTTTAATTCAGATGCATTTAAGAACAGTATGGATTACGTTTGTAAAAAATTAAATGTAAGTGAAGAAAATAACAAGATACCGCATAAAGAAGTAAAGCTCATAGAAGGGTTAGAGAAAAATGACATAGGCTATAAAATTATTCCAAGAAACCTAACTAACTTAGATCATTTAGAAGATGGATTTTCTACGTTTGGTTCTGGTTATGAAAGCAGAAACTCATCATATACATCATGGTTTTCAGAGGATACTTTTGATCAAAAAAATATATACAGTGATACGAACATTAAAAGGTTAGTTATAAGCAATAAAAGAGCTACTCATATAGAGGTTGAGAATGGTTCAAATACTAAGAAAATAGCTGTAAATAAGGTTATTTTGTCTGCTGGAGCATTAAATACGCCAAAAATATTAATGGATAGTGGGTATTCAAATAAACAGTTAGGAAAGAACCTAAAACTCCATCCTGTATCTGGAGTTGCTGGAAAATATGGTGAAGAGCAAAAGGCATGGGATGGAAGCATGCAGGGAATTTATTCTGATGAGTTTTTGTTCAAAAATGATAATTACGGATATATTCTTGAAGGACTCCCAATGCATCCAAGTTTATTTTTTCCATTTTTTCCAAATAATACTGACTCCTTTGCAAGCTTTGTAAAAGACTACAACTACTGGTCTGGAGCAATAGTTTTAACGTCAGATACAAGTAGTGGTTCCATAGTAAATAAATCACCTCAACATTTATGGAAATATGATTTCAATAAATTTGATCACGATCACCTTGTAGAAGGATTAGTAAATCTTGTTAAAGCATATCACTCATCTGGTGCCACTGAAATTATGGTGGCTTCTTCACCAACGCTTCATTGGAAACAAGATTCAAAAGAAACAATTGAAGAATTTATCAACAAAGTGACTTCAATAAAGAATCAACCATTCAGAATATTACTTGGCTCTGCACACCAAATGGGAACAGCAAGAATGAATCCTGACCCGAGTGAAGGGGTTGTTGATCTTGATGGAAAAGTCCACGGATTAGAAAATGTTTATATTACAGATTCGTCAGTTTTTCCAAGATGTTCTGGGGTCAATCCTATGATTAGCATCCAGTCAATGAGTCATTTCCTAACAACAAAGATATAACTTACGGATAGTTTTTATCTACCTTAAATATTTCTTCTACTTCTTCTAGAATCTCTATAAATAAAGCACTCGACTCAACATGAATCTTGTCACCTGATTTTATTATTGACTCTGTTGAAACTTTTTTTCCATCAAGTTTTGTTACCCAAGCGTATATTTCGAACTCCTCTTCGACAGGAACTGGTGAAATATAATTAACAGATAAATTTGCTGTTACACACATATGATTATGTATTACAGTTGCATAACCCATGAGGTCATCTATTGCGGCTGCAAGAATACCTCCATGAACTAAACCAGGTCCCCCAGCAAATCTTTCTTCAAATGTATATTTAATGTGAACCAAATTATCTTTGACCACTGGATGAATTTTCATTCCTTCAGGATTTTCTGTTCCACTTACAAAAGAAGAGTTTGGATATATATCTTGTAATTTTGTACCGTCAGCCCAAGATGTGTTTTCTGGGAGAGGTAAAACTTCCCCGGTTATAAATTTATAATTCATTTATCTATCTTAGATAAATCTCTTCTTAATGAATCATTAACAACAGCATTTGTAATATCAGAACGGGTTCTCTCAATTAATGCTCTTGCATTATCTGCATATCTTCTTAAACCTCCTGTTAAGGCATCTGGATAATCAAGTTCATTTAATATATCCATCCCTGATTCCATAACTTTTAGATACTTTTCTCCTGTTTCAATATCTAATTTTCTTAAATGATCTAAGGCTTTTCTTCTCCACTCTCCAATTGCATCTCCTATGCCCTGTATATAGCTTGATGCTGATACATTCATTGAGTTATATTTAAGAATCTCACCTTTTAATTCATATTCATAAACCAATGAAGCCTCGACCAGTTCCTTTTCAGCTTCAACAATATATCCAGCAAACCTTAACTCTGGTGAGCTCTTTAAGCTGTTTTTTAGCTGCGTATTTTTTTTCTCTGCCTCTTTTAAAAAAGTTTTCGCATCTTTTAATTCATTTCTATGAACATTTCTTATACTTTTTGAACAAGCTCGAATAATTTCTCGTGATAATCTTAGAGAGTCTTCTCTTATCTTGTTTAGCTTATCAAATTCTCTAGCCAGACTTTTAGTAATTGATTCAACTGGTTTCAAAGTTAAACTGCTTCTTTGAGATATTCCTCATTGCCATATTCAACTTGAACATTGTCATTAAATGTATTTAATGAATTCTGAAGTTGAGTTGACCTTCTCACTTGAAAAGAAATAAATGCGTAAATTCCAAAAACACAGTCTGTAATTAAATGGATAACAAAGAGACCTATGCTCATTGTCTGGAGTGAAACAAAAAATGTAGTTACAGCAAATAACCCAATCATTAAATATGCTCTTCTTTGTTTGTTTACCATGAAATCATACTCAGGAGTAAGTGAATAATTAGTGGAATTGTTGTTCTTGGAAATCTGCATTTCTGGCAGAATAACTGCCATCGATAATGATGCTAATAAAGCTATTAAAACTAATGTTGAACTCATTGCCCTGCCCCAACTTAATTAAAATAATTTTACATTACTTTTAAAAGATTATCTTTCAATTCAAAATTTATTTTCTTCACCTTTAAATAGTCTTTGAAGATTTTCTCTATGTTGATAGAAAATTAAAATGATAATAAATACCTGATACATTATTGTAAATGAGTCAGTTATAGAATAAATTACTGTAAAACCAGCCAATGATATTGTAGTTAAACTCGCAAGTGCAGAAACTCTAAAAATTTTCATTAATCCAAAGTAAAAAATAATGAAGAAAAGGACTAAATTAACTTCAAAAAATGGGATATCTAGATTAAAAGCAGAAGGATGGTTGAAAATAAATGCTATATAAACACCTAAATAGGTAGCTACACCTTTTCCTCCTCTAAATTTATAAAAAATAGGAAAACAATGCCCAATAACAGCAACAAAACCCAGTATCAGAGAATAGTCATAATTCAATCCGATAATTACAGGTATAAAACCTTTTAACATGTCACCAAATAGAACTACTATTGCATATTTCTTACCCATAGTTCGTAAAACATTTGAAGAACCTGGGTTTCCACTGCCTAAATCTTGAATATTCATGCCTTTAAATCTTGATATTAAGTAGGCAAAATTAATTGAGCCTATTAAATAACTTATCAAAATTAATGCAACGTTCATAAGCTTAAAGTTTAATTAAAAAAATAATATTAGTTTTTATTCCATTTTTTAATTTATTGTTAAGTAAGTAATGAATAATTTAGATAGCTGCAAAGAGAAAAAAACGTTTTATACGGAAATTGAGGCAAGAAAAGAACGTGGATGGGCTGAATCTGAGCATAAAAAGAAATTTAGCATTTATAATTGCAATAAATGTAACAGATGGCACCTAGCTAGTATTAAATAGAAGATGAATGATCTAATAATTGGCATAATACAAGGAATTACTGAATTTCTTCCCATTTCATCAAGTGGGCATCTGGTTATTTTTTCTTCACTCTCAGAATCAGTAAAATTAAACACTAACGATATAGCTTTTTTACATATCGGTACTTTATTTTCAATAATTGTGTTTTATCGAAATAGATTATCTGAAACTTTTTTTAGCAAAGAGAAACTAAACCATACAATAAAAATAATTTTTATTGCCATTATTCCAGCAGTAGTAATTGGATTATTTTCACCAATACAAGAGGTTATTGATACTAGTACTAATTTACTTACAATTACTGGAATAGCATATTTTGGATTTGCTTCTTTCTTGTTGTCTTATGAATTTATTAAGAAGAATCAAGAAGATGGAAGGATCTTATTTGAAAATATAAGCTCACAGCATGCACTCTATATTGGTTTAGCCCAAGCTATAGCTTTAGTTCCAGGAGTATCAAGGTCTGGAGTAACATTGATAGTTGCTTTATATTTAGGGTTAAAAAGATCTGATGCAATTTATTTTTCCCTCCTTCTAGGGCTACCAACAATATTCGGTGCCTGGCTACTTACTTTTGTTCAATCTTCTTATACTTTTAATCTTGAAATTGTTATCCCAACTATTGTTTCATTCATTGCTGGTTTTGTAGCTATAAAGATTTTGGTAAATTTTACTTTAAATGCAAAATTAAAATATTTTGGATTTTACTGTTTAGCTTTATCGGCTCTTTGTTTTCTAAGTTAATTTATTTAACTTTCAAACTAATTGGTTTTTTCTTAGGACCAATTTTATTTATTGCTTCTGCAAGATCTAAAACATTTTTAAATAAATTATCTTTAGTGAAATCATTTAGTCTTCCTTTTTCTGATAATTTTGAAACACCTTCAATCAAAGGTAGTTGACCAATTAATGGAACCTTGAGGTTTTCTGACAATACTTCCCCACCGCCTTTTCCAAATGGATAAAGTTTAGAATCCCCTAAATCAATATGTGACATATTTTCAATTACACCTATTATGCTTGAGTTGACTTTTCTTGACATAATCCCAGCTCTTTCTGCTACAACTGTTGCATTCGATTGTGGCGTAGTAACAATTATTGTTTCATAAAAATTTAAAAACTGTGAAAGAGATATTGAAACATCTCCTGTCCCTGGAGGCATATCAATTAACAAAACATCAATATCCTGCCATAAAACTTCATATAAAAATTGTTCTATAGCTTTATGAAGCATTGGGCCTCTCCAAATTACCGCTTCATCTTGTTTAACAAAATACTCCATAGAAATTACATTTAATTTATTTATCTTTGAAGGGAATATTCGATTATTGAATGGGATTGGCGGAAATTTTGCCCCTAACATTTTTGGTATAGAAAAACCCCAAATATCAGCATCAAGAATTCCTACTTTTTTTCCTTGTTCTGAAAAAGCCAAAGCGAGTAAAGAAGTTAATGTTGACTTTCCTACACCACCTTTACCAGAAGCAATTCCAATTATACGCTTCCCGTTATTGAATTCATTTTTCGCTTCATCAGGTGTCTTATCAGCGCCTACAATTTGACTTACTTTTAATATCTCTTTTTCACTTGCTTCTTTAAATTTTATTTCTATATCGGCATTTTTCTCTTTAATTAACTCTTTAATTGCTGAACGCACCCATTCAATTTCAGTAAGATCAACAATTTCAATCAAATTACCTTTTTTAACTTTAATAGAAGAAAGCTCTTCAAAAGACCTGTTAAAACCAGGGTAAATTAATTTTCCAATTTCCATACTTATGTATTTTATGTTCATTACTTTATTAAATTGAAGTTATGTTAAAAAGAAATTTTGTACTTTTAGTTCTCTTCTTGCTTGTATCAGCTGTATATATTAATTACAGACCACAAAATATTGTAGAAGATGTGAGTATTGATATTAATAACGGGATTGATCTCTCCCTTGTTAATGAAAATAATGAAATAACTATTGAATTATTAAACGAAGAGTACATCATTATTAATCTTTGGGCTAGTTGGTGTACTCCTTGTATTGAAGAAGTAGAACATTTAAAAGAACTATCAGAGAGTGGTAGGTATTATGTACTGGGTTTATTGGTTGATGATTCTGTAAATAATGGACAAGAATTCATAGAAAGTTACAAGTTAAACTATAAAAATATCTTAAAGCAAGAAAATGTAGAAATGATAGTTACAAAATTTTCTTGGAATGGCATTCCAACAACTCTCTTATTGGATAAAAACTTCATAGTTCTGAAAAGTTTTAGTGGACCTATTACTTATGATTTGATTTCTAGTTATTCAAGTTAAATTTTTATTTCGCATGAGTATATAATCAAAATATGGATCAGATACTATTTTGGAGAATTATATTGATTGGTGGTATCTTGTCTTTTCTTGGAGGAATGGGTATCTTTACGCTAAAACTTTTAGCTGCATCAACTGGAAGAAAAAGAATAATAGACTTTTTTATTAGATGAAATGGTAGCGGGGGTAGGATTTGAACCTACGACCTCTGGGTTATGAGCCCAGCGAGCTACCAGACTGCTCCACCCCGCGCTGAATATCAATAGTAATTAGATAATATTTATACTCAAGCTATTTTATTTTTCGTTTAATATTTCAATAGCTAACGAGACGAACTCTTCTGCTTTCTCTATTAAATCTTGGTACTTGCCAAGATTTCCTTTTAATAATTCTTCTTGAGCTTGATTGAATGCTGAATTAGCTTTATTTAATAAATCAATAGGATTAGCATCAGGATCATCATCTTCCTTTTTAGAGGTATCAAAATCTATATCTCCAAATATCCCTTCAAGTGCTTCACCTAATGATTCAGCCATTAAGATTCTATCTTGAAAAACTACCACTACAAACTTAAATTCAGGTAAAGGATTCTGTTCCCCTTGAAGATAAATTGGTTGATAGTACAAAACTGATTGATTAATAGGAACAACAAAAAGATTCCCTCTTATAACACTTGAGCCTTGCTGATCAAGAAGAGTAAAGATTTGTGAAATATCAGGATCTTGATTTATTCTTGTTGAAACTTGAGAAGGTCCGTCAACAAACTCACCTTTTGGCAATCTAAAATCAATTAGCTGTCCATAATTTTCTGGATCAGCATCAGCAACTAAGAATGACTGCATGTTAGGTCTGTTTTCCGGATTGAATGGTTGAAATATTAAATAGCTTAAATCTTGTTCTCCTGGCAATGTCATCAATAAATAATATGGCAACATTGGTTTGAAACCAATTTCAGTAAACTCTCCACGAAGTGTTCCAACTCTTGGTGTCGTTGAAGAATCTGTAGGAATAACCCATGGGTCCTCATCAGCATAAAATACTCTTGGATCAGTCATGTGATAATCTCTATACATATCAGACTGGACTGTAAATAAGTCTTCTGGGTATCTAATATGATCCAGTAAATTATCACTCATTTCAGATTTATCACTAAACATTGCTGGAAATATTTTTGAGTAAGATTTAATCAGTGGATCATTTTCATCAAAAACATAAAAATCCATTGTGCCATCATAAGCATTTACTACTGCTTTTACAGAGTTTCTTATATAGTTAAAATTAATAGGGAGCCCTGACCTATCATTTATTCTTCCACTATCTGCTGGTTGAGCATAAGGATATCTATCACTAACTGTGTATAAATCAATTATCCAAAACAAATCTCCATCAATAAGGGCTAGGTACGGATCATTATCTGTATATAGGAAAGGTGCTGCTTTCTTAACTCTAGAAATTACATTTCTTTCCATAATTAATTTTGAAGTATCACTCAATTGATTTGAGATTAAAAGATTTAACTCACTATATCTTAAAGCAAATCCTAGCCTCTTAAAAAATGAGCCTATACTTACTCCCCCGTCTCCTGAATAATTTGTATAAGAAACAGACTGTCCTTCCGTTGAAAGTGGATAATCGACTTCGTCCTGTAGAGAGTTAACTACTACATACTCGGATGATTCAGCCGACTCTCCAAAATATATTCTAGGTTGTTCAACTGTTAACTCAGCAACTGAGGTGCTAGCAGGAATACCTTTTACATAAAAGTCAGGCTGTCCCTGGCTTGCCACTGCATTTGCTGGACTAAATACAACACCAAAGCCATGGGTATATTGAAGCCTTTGGTTTACCCAACCTTGGGCTGGTAAGTTTGTTTGGTCAAGTTCTCTAGCAGAAACCATTACCTGTGTTAATTGTCCATCAATAACGTACCTGTCAACATCAACTTCCTTTAGTGCGTAATATGCTCTTATTTCTTGTAGCTGACTATAGGTCTCAGCCAAAACTGTTGGATCCCAAAGCCTTATGTTGTCTACAGTTTGTGAGTTCTCACTAATATCACTTTGAGATAGTACTGAAGAAGCTTCGAATGGTCTCTCTTCTATTTCATCTAAACCATAAGCAATTCGCGTATAGTTTATATGTTCTTCAACGTATGGAAGTTCTTTGTTTAATTCATCTGGAAGCACTCTAAACCTTTGTATAGCTGCAGGAACAAGGCCTCCAACGATAATTGAAACTGCCAACCATAGGCCAATAGCGGTTACAGGTAAAAGCCATCCCCTTCTCTTAATATTTACAAGAAGTAGAATTGCGCCGAAAACTGAAATCCCTACTAATAAATTTAAAGCAGGTAAATGTGCTACAACATCGGTATAACTTGCCCCAAAAACTTTACCTCTTGGTGAATAGAGTAACTCCAAAGCATCGAGCCTATATGCTCCAGCTTTTAATAAGGCTATAAAAGCTAGCAACACAGAAAGGTGTGCTTTACCACCACTACTTACATCAGGGACTCTGCCTGGTCTTAATTGCATAGCTCCAGTAGCTATAAAATATAAGACAATAATTAGTGAAGTAATAATTACTAATTGAAAACCCCAAGAAATAAATAGCCTATAAAGAGGCAGTCCGTATACATAACTAGAAACGTCATATCCAAAAACAGGATCTAATATATTAAATTCTTCTTTGTTAATAAAAAGCAGAACTTGCTCCCATAAAGATGCAGCTCCTCCTCCAAGAAAAAGTGAAAGAGCAATTGCTCCAGTTAACCTAAATCTTGCAAACCTTTCACTTACCCAACTTCTAAATCTTGCAAGAGGGTCTTCTGAATCAAAAGCTTCAAATATATCCATGACAGGAGTTGCTCTCGTAGCTACTCTCAAATTTATAAAAATGAATAAAAATGCAATTGATGATAAAGCTGCTACAAGACCGATTCTTGTTAAAAGAATCTTCATCCATACACTATTTAAACCAATTGAATCAAACCATAGGTAATTTGTAAAGAATGTTGCAATGCCTCTAGCGAGTGAAAAACCAATGATTGCAATAAAAATAAGAAAGGATAGACCTCTTCTCTCTGAGCTATTATTACTTCCTATATTTACCATGTGAACTTATTTTATTTATGTTTCGTCTTTAACGTGAACTATACTCAAAAATTACTTCTAAGGCCTGTTTAAATGTATCAACAGGAATAATATTTGTATCATCGTCGATATATGACTTAATATCATTAAAATTTGCAGTAGGAACAAGAATAAGGGAAGCCCCAGCATTCTTTGCTGCAATAACTTTTTGCTTAACTCCTCCCACAGGACCAACTGAACCATCTATCTCAATCGTGCCTGTTCCTGCTACTTTTATACCGTTTGTAATATCATTTTCTATTAAAGAATTGTAAACATTTAAAGCCATCATTAGACCTGCTGAAGGACCTCCAACATTTCCTGTGTCAATATCTATAGATATTGGAAATACAAAACGCTGGTTAGGTGTAGAAGCTAAAAAACCTACCATTGGTTCGTTTTCATAATCTATATGTTCAATTAATTTTGTTTCAATACTCTTTTTTATACCTTCTCTAATAATTCCAATTGAAACTATATCTCCAATTTCATAAGTTCTTAAAAGAGCTATAAACTCAGTTGTTGATTTAATCTCTTCATTGTTGATAGAGGTAATCAAATCTTCTTTTAATAACTTACCTGCAACTGGTGAATCTTCTAAGATTCCTACAACGAGTACCCCATCACCTTGTGTTTCAATTTCATAATCTAAAGAATTTAGAGCAACAGCAATAGCAACGTTTTCTGATGTCTTCATATTTTGCATGCTTATTTCACTTAATTCTTGAGGTGTAACACCTTTAGGTAAAATAACTTCCCTAGAGTAAAGATCTACAGAGTTATCTACTTTTGCCCAGATATATGTGAAATAATTTGCTTCATCTCTGCGAACAGTAAGTTGATATAAATTACCCTCATAATCATAAAATTCTGTACCTTCTATCTTTATATCCCATTGATATGGTGGTCCTGGAGCCATGAAATAATAGTCTGTTTTCATAAGACCAAAAGGCATAATAGATGCAACAACAATAATTAAACTCCATACTGTTTTAGGGACTTTTTTAAACATAGAATATAGTTTATCTATATCTCAGAAATAAAAAAGAGCCGGCACTAAGCCGGCTCTTAAAATTTTTACAATTTTTTAACTTATGAACAAGGCCCTGCGTTCCAGTCATAAGCAGCAGCTGTTTTACCAACGTATCTTGATGCAAGTGATTGAACACCACTTGGAATAGATCCGTCTGGCTTGCCGATTGAAGAATCTGCATCAGCTCTGTTTTGACCCAACTCTCTTGTTGGCATCATTCCATCTGATGACACATTCACAGCAGCAGCAGCTCTTCTAATTCCTGCTCTCGAAATATCTCCACCTTTAACAGCAGCTTCTAGAACACCTTTAAGGTGATACTGTGAAGACCAACCAGCAACTAAGAATGTGCTAGCTGAATCTGTGAAACTCGCCATGGTAGCACGCATAGCTGCGTGACCAGGTGTATCTGCTTCGAATGGATCTACGAATGCTAAGTTGTATACCAACCCTGACTCAAATAGTCCTTTGAGAGCAAATCCTTCTTGCACAAAAGCATCATTATATGATGGTGCAGCCAACATAGCTAAAGGTGTTACCCCTGCTTGTGCTGCTCCTCCCATAACTTGAGCCATCAAGCTAGGGCTTAGTGCAGGAAAGTATGCATCTACAGGATCTGTAATAAGTAACCCAGCAGCTTGTGCAACGTCAAACTCTGTTACTGGTGGTATATACTCCCAGCCGATTTCCCAGCCGTTAGTTGCGGCAGCTGCTCTTACGCCTGCTGCCCAGTCGCCACCATAGTCACCTTGGTATGCAATAATTCCTATTCTCTTAACTGGTACAGGGGAATTATCCGCTGCCCAATCTACTGCATTCATGCCGTCAGCACAATATGCAGAACCGAATTCTACAACTAGACCTCTATCAACACTCTTATAAGACCAACCTGAATACCAACTCATTGGTGCTGTCACCATATTGTCTGCATCAAGTTCATCCAAAATGAATACTGTTTGAGGTGTTCCGATTGACATAGCTAATGCAGCTACATCGTTTCTAATCGCATTGTATCCTTCTAAATGTTTTTGTGGATTATAAGCTGTATCTTGACCTTCAGTGATCGCAACACTATATCCACCAATACCTCCTGTGGAGTTTACATAGAGCCAGAAAGCTCTTTGACCTACTTCTAAAGCTGGTGCTACTGCTGCATAAGGTCCTGTGTAGTCATTTAAAAGACCTAAGTATATACACCCTTGTGATGGGTTAGCACCTGTAGGTACTGCACCAACTGCTTCTGGACAAGGTTCTTCTGTAACTCCTACTCCTGTTTTAATAGCTTTTGCGGTGGTAACTGCTGGAGAATCTAAAGTCTCTACAACAACTTCTTCTACAGGTTCGCTAGTTTCTTCAGTAGCTCCCCCTCCACATGCTGCTAAAACAAGGAGAAGTATTGAAAAAATAATCACTCCGCGCTCTCGCTTGGATCTCATATTCTCCCCCTTTATTTATTAGTACTAATAAAAGTAAGGATACTATAAGATGTCTTGATTAGTACGAAAAAGGCCAAGCTTTAAAATAATTACGTAACCTAAACCAAATACCCCATAAGCCTCTTGGTTCAAATATTAAAAAACCAATAAGTAATAGGCCAAAAACTAGCCTTTCTATCTGTGTTGGATGCAATGGTATCTGATCTGCTGTACTTCCGACCAAATGTAAAAAATATTTAATGACTCCAGGAATAAGACTAAAAAAAGCTGCTCCAAATAAAGGACCTAAAACTGTTCCTGCGCCTCCAATAATAACAATAGCAATAAATGTAACTGAATAAACTAAATTGAACTGAGTAGGATCAACTCCACCGGACATTACGAATATTAAAGATCCTGCAACTCCTGCATAAAAACTTGAAAGAGCAAAAGCTGATGCTTTAAATCTATAAAGATTAATCCCTATAGCTTCGGCAGCTATATCTCTATCTCTAATAGCAGCATAAGCACGACCAATTTTTGATCTCATTAAATTTTTTACTCCAATTCCCGCAAAAATAAAAAGTATCAAGCTAAGGAAAAAGATAAATTGATCTTTCTCTATATGATATGAGCCAGCATGAAACCCATCATTAAAATCTATTCCAAATATTTTTAATTTAGCAGTCTTTCTTCCAATTCCAGAACCTCCGGTAACACTATTCCAATTAGAAAATATATATGAAGCTATAAAGACCAAACCTAAGGTCACTAGACCTAAGTTCAATCCCTTCAACCTCACTGCTAAGGGAGAAATTATTAATCCAATAATTGCTGGAACAATACCTGCTAAAGGTAGCCAGATCATCATATCAAGCTCATAACCTCTAATATAAGAACTTCCAACTCCTCCAAGAACTGCGGATACATATGTTCCAATACCAATGAACGCACCATGTGCCAAACTTATCTGACCCGCAAAACCAGAAACAATATTAAGACCCCATGCGGCGACAGCTGTTAATAAAGCAGTAGTAACTAAATACATCCAATACTGTGAAAAGAAAAATGAAGAAATAATGAGAAGTATTAATCCAGTAAATGCCCAGACCTTCTGTGTTGTTGTATTTAAAATAGCTGTTTCTTTTCTATAGTCTGTATATAAATTTGGTCTACCCCTCATACTCTCTCGACCTCCTCTGTTCCAAACAAGCCATCTGGTTTAACAATTAAAATTACAAACATAATTAAATATGGCGCAAGTAATGAAAAGCCATTACCTAAGTTGATTCCTGTAAAGCTTTCGAAAGGAAATTGATAATATGCAACGTAACCTTGTGTTAACCCGATAATTATTGAACCAACAATTGCTCCTGGGATTGAATCCAAACCTCCAATCACAACAGCAGGTAATGCTCTAAATGCAGAGATAAAACTTGCCTGTGTTAACAAATTAAATCCTCCAGTGATAAAAAAGCCGGCAAAAGCTGCGAGTATTCCAGCAATAAACCAAACTAAACCAAAAATTCTACCAACATTAATTCCTTGTGCTAATGAAGTCTCCTGATCAAAAGAAGTCGCTCTCATAGCTAATCCATATTTGGATACTTTAAAAAAGTACCCAAGAAATATAACTGACAATACTGCTGTCATTAGAGCACCAAGCTCTTGAAACTTAAGTATTACTCCTCCAGCATTAATAGAACCAAATTCCCCCCAGCTAAAAATTGGATCACCCATATATCTTGGATTTACACCAATCCAGTTATCAAGAATAGTTCTATACAATACATCTAATCCAAGAGTCAAGATTGCAACAGAAAAAACTGGCTCACCAACCATTGGCCTTAAAAATATTCTTTCTGATAGGGCCCCTATAATGCCAGTTGCAATTAAAGCTACAATAAAAGCTAACCAAAAGTTAATTCCTCTATCAACCGCTAGAGCACTAATTATCCCTGCGCCTACAACTGCTAAAGCAGGCTGGGCAAAACTTAAGACATCCATAGCTTTATAAATCAATACTAAACCTATTGCAACCAACGAGTAAACAGCCCCTAACGCTAGGCCTTCAAAAGATGCTTGCAAAAATATTGTCATTTGTACATCGATTCAATCAAGTCTGAGAATTGTTCTTCTAGAACATTCCTTTTTATCTTCTGCGTAGCTGTAAGCTCTCCTTCTTCATGATCAAGTTCTTTTGGAATCATTTCAAATTTTCTAATCTGGAGAGCTGTATGTTCATTTGTTCTTATAACTTCCTTAGATACAAGATCTTTAACTTCTTGCTTCTCAGATAGGTCTCTATATGTTGTATGTGTAATACCTTTCCTTAATGCCCAATTAGAGACTGTATCAAACTCTATAGCTATTAATGCAGAAAGAAATTTCCTCTTATCTCCAATTACAATTGCATCTTTTATAAATGGCGAAACTTTTAGTGTGTTTTCTATTTCTGAAGGTGATATATTTTTTCCACCTGCCGTGATAATAATATCTTTTTTCCTATCAACTATTTTTATAAATCTACCATGCATCTCTCCAACATCTCCTGTATAAAGCCATCCATCTTCATCTATAGTTTCCTTAGTTGCTTCTTCATTCTTAAAATATCCTTTGAAGACTCCGCCGTGTCTAATAAGTATTTCACCATCTTCTGCAATTTTTAATTCACAATTTTTATTTGGAATACCAACTGTACCTAGGGAAATATTCTCATAATCATTTCCAGTTGCATATCCACAATTTTCTGTCATACCATATGCTTCAAAAATAGGTATTCCTAATGCCATAAAAAATTTCAAAACTTCTGGAGCTATAGGTGCAGCACCTGAACCAGAAGCATCTACTCTGCTTAAACCTAATTTTTTTGTTATGGATCTAAATGAAATATTCCAAGTTATAAAATCTATAACTTTAGCTAAAGGATCATCAAACCCTTTTTCTAATTTTCTATCTGCAGCATGCATTCCTAATTTTAAACTTATACCAAAAAGAAATCTTTTTATAAAACTTGCATCTTTCATTTTTACCAATACGCTTGAATGCATTCTTTCAAGTATTCTTGGTACAGCTGCAAAGAAAGTAGGTTGAATTTGCATAAGGTCATCCTGTACTGTATCAATTGACTCAGCCATATTTATCGTAGCTAAAAGATGTGATCCGACAATTAAATCAATTAACCTACCAAAAATATGACACAATGGTAAGAAAGATATAAATTCTTGTTGATCAGTTTTTGCATTTTTAATTATGTTGAAATTTGCAATATTACTACCAATCCAAGCAAGGTTTCCGTGGGTAATCATTGACCCTTTTGGTGGTCCTGTTGTTCCAGATGTATATACCATAATTGCTATATCGTCATCATCAACCAAATCTAGTTTGTCAGTAACAAAATTTGGATCTTTTTCAAATTCTTCTTTACCTATTGCTAGAAATTCTTCCCAAGTCATCAATAAAGGACTCTCATAATTTGTTAGACCTCTTGGTTCAAAATAAATTATTTTTTTCAAACCAGGAAGTTCTTCAATTACTTCTAATGCTTTATCTACCTGCTCTTGATCCTCTGCAAATAATATTTTGGATTCAGAATGACCAATCAAATACTCAACTTCAGAAGGCGGATTAGTTGGATAAAGACCAACACTAACAGCACCAATTGCTTGAATTGCTACATCTGCTATAAACCATTCTGGTCTATTCTCTGATTGAATAGCTACACTGTCTTGTGTATCAACACCAAAATATTTCAAAGCCGAGCCAATCCACTGAGCTTGTTGCCAATATTCTTCGTAAGTTATTTCCACCCATTTTCCAAAATTCTTTTCCCTCATTGCTATTAAATCAGGATATCTCCCTGCAGTTTCTCTAATTTTTCTTGCAGGAGTCAAACCTCCTTTAGTCTCAATTTCTTCCATTAGCTGTTGTACTTTTACCATGTCTCTCCTTAAATCATGTCTCCGAACTTACTCCAAGATAAGCCTCTATTACACTTTTGTCATGAATCGCATCTTTTGGCAATCCATCAAATAACTTCTCTCCAAAATCCATCACAACTACATCTTCTGCTATATCCATAACCATATTCATGTCATGATCAACTAAAACGGTTGTTATCTTAAGTTCTTCATGAATATCAAGAATAAAACGTGCTATATCTTCAGTTTCCTCGTTGTTCATGCCTGCAGCAGGCTCATCTAAAAGAATTATCTCTGGCTTCATAGCCAATGCTCTTCCAAGCTCTACTCTTTTTTGAATTCCATATGGCAACGAAAGAATATAAGAAAACCTGTACTCTTCAATTTCTAAAAAATCAATAATATCTTCAGCAATTTTTCTTGCTTCAAGTTCTTTTTTTCTGACAGATGGGCCAAAAAATATACCAGAAATAGATCCATAATCTATATGCCTGTGAGCACCTATCAATATGTTGTCTAAGACAGTCATATTCTCAAATAATTCAATATTTTGAAATGTTCTTGCAACACCTTTGTTTGCTATTTCATCAGGCCTCAGGCCTTCAATTGTCTCCCCTTTAAATTCAACAGAACCACTTGTTGGTTTATAAATTCCACTTATGCAATTAAAGATAGATGTTTTACCTGCACCATTAGGGCCGATGATTGCATGTAATGAACCCTCTTTAATATCAAAAGATACATTACTTAGAGCCTTTACTCCTCCAAAATTAAGAGAAACATCTTTAAAAGAAATAATATTACTTATGAGAGCCACCTCTTCTTCCTTTTATAGTGTTTAACATCTTTAAAAGACTTCCTTTTTGTTCCTTCTGCATTTAATCCTAAATAAAACTCTCTAACATCTTCATCTTTTAATAACTTTTCTGGTGTGTTGTCCATGACAATATTTCCAGTTTCCATAATATATCCATGAGTTGCAATACTAAGAGCCATGTTGGCATTTTGCTCTACTAACAAAACTGAAACTCCCTGTTGGTTAATTTCTACTATGAATTCTTTTATTTGATCTACCAACTTGGGAGCAAGTCCTAAACTTGGCTCATCAAGCAACAAGCACTTTGGATTTGACATTAAAGCTCTACCTATTGCTAACATTTGTTGTTCTCCGCCAGATAAATATCCAGCAACATCTTTTGATCTTGGCGCTAACAAAGGAAATAGATCAAAAACCCTATCAATATTTTCTTTTATATCTTTTGAAGCCGTATGCCCTCCAAGCCTAAGATTTTCAGTCACTGTTAATTCAGAAAAGATTCTCCTGCCCTCTAAAACCTGTGCAATTCCGAGGTCAACAATATCTGAAGGTTTCATATTGGTAATGTCTTTATCATCAAAAGAGATGCTTCCTTTAGTAATATCACCATTTTGTACATCTAGAAGACCAGTAATTGATCGCAATACAGTTGTTTTTCCAGATCCATTACTTCCAAGAAGAGCAACTATATCGCCTTCTTTAACGGAAAAAGAAATACCTCTTAAAACTAAAATAACATCTTGATATACAACTTCTAAGTTCTTAATCGATAAAATGTGTTACTCCCCCATAACATGTACTTATTTAGACTAAAGTAAATTAGAAAATGTTTCAATTCGATTTAAGAACTTAGATTTTTTTGAAATTCAACTACTACTATATATCATTTAATATGAAGGATATGGATAACGAAAATTTCGAACAACAAGAATTATTTGAACAAAAAAAATATATTTCCGATTTAGTAGAAGAAAATACTAATAAAAAGAAATCCTCTTTAAATATTATTTTTGGTTCTTCAATACTTACAAGTATTATTGTCCTTTCTTTTCTATATACTTATGGAATTTTTGATGAAGAAGAAATTGTACTTCCTGAGCCCATAACAATTACAGAGACAATCAAAGAAAGAGAAGTCGTAATGCCTAGAATTGATTCAACTGAAATTGTATCAATTGCTGAGCTAGCAACAAAGACAGTCGTTCAAGTCCAAGTTGGACAAAGAGACGAAAATGATGATTTTTTTGCAGTTGGCGGTGGCTCAGGTGTAGTAATTAAAAAAAATGGTTTAATTCTTACAAATCATCATGTTATTGCTGATGCAGATATTGTAAGAGTTATTTTCGAAGATGGAAGAATGTATGAAGCAGAAATTATTGGATCAGATAAATTAACTGATGTTGGTTTAATAAAAATTGAAAAAGTGGAATTATCTCCAATAGTAATTGGAAATAGTGCTCGAATTTTTGTAGGAGACTTAGCAGTTGCAATAGGACACCCCTTAACACTCGGAGCTGAACCAACAGTAACAACTGGGATTGTCTCTGCACTCAACAGAAGATTAGATGTTGGCAATGATGCAATGAATTCAGCAGTAACTTTATTTGGTCTAATACAAACTGATGCACCAATTACAAGAGGATCAAGTGGTGGTGCACTATTAAATAAAAATGGAGAACTTATAGGGATAACAACAGCAATTGCTACTGCTGATGTTGGAGCAGAAGGATTAGGTTTTGCTATTCCAATTAATTTAGCCTTGAATATTGTAGAAGATCTTCTTGATGATGGGAAGGTTCTACATGCATTTTTAGGCATATTAGGCGCACAATACTTTGAAGTAGCTGAAGATGGTGCAAGAATTTTCTCTGGTGTCTATATTGAAGAACTTTATGGGCCTACTAACGATATGTACGCAATAGGAAAAGCTGGGGCACTACCAGGTGACATTATTAAAAAAGTAAATGGGAAAAAGGTAAAAACATTAGATCAACTAATTACTATTTTAAGAAGTATGAGAGCTGAAGACCCAATAAGTATTGAGATTTTAAGGAATGGTAACTCTGTTGTACTAGAATTTCAATTAGATCTGAGACCATCTGACATCTAATGTCTGAAGATATTTTTTCTCAATTTTTTAATCTTTTTAATAATGACGACCAAGAAGTTAACTGGGAATTAGCTAAACAAATAAATAATCACTTAAATAAAGATGTTGAAACAGTGATACCAGAACTTTCAAATCAAGATATTAAATTTGATGAAATTTTTAGAGTAGTTGAGCTTAACAATCAAGAAAATAATAGCTCTTCCTCCAACCCAGTTGAACTTAAATTACTAGATGCAAAAGAATATGGCTTATGGTTTCTTGAATCGATAAAGCATTTTGATTTTAGTAGCTTCGAATTAGGCGGCTTACCAGAAGGGCTTGGAATAAAAAATATAAAATCATCAATCATAGGAATGCAACTTGGAAATATTTCAGGACTTATAAGTAAACACAGTTGGGGTTTAAGCAATTTTGGAATTATATTACCAAGATCCAAAACATTATCGGTAAATAAAAACAATTTTTTAAATCGTTTATCTATATATGAAGCTGATGAAAGAGACCTTGCTCTTGCATTTATAAGTTTGGAATTTACTGCACTTAGATTAGGAATATATGAAGCACCATTCAAAAAAATTATTAATAATTTAACTGAGAGTACAAACCAGATGATGGAGAAAATAAAAGATTTGGATCTAAACATTGATCCTAGTCAAATTTCAAATCCTCAAGAAATTTTCTCAAGCCTCCCAAGTGATGAAACATTTGATACAAATGAAATTTTTGAAAGCATCATGGCTCCACTAAGTTTCTACAGAGAAGCCATTAAACAAAAAGCTAAAAAATTAGACCTATTAAATGACGAAAGTATTTTTGATTTAATAATGGATCTGTCATTCTCACCTAGTGAAAGCCCGACCAGAGATCTCGAAATAAAAATTAGTGAACTTGATAATTTAACTTCTAGTTTTTTTACTTTTCTAGATGAATCAAAAAATGAACTATCATTAGATGAAATTTTATCTGATGAAGAATTGATACCTAGTATTGAGGAATTGTCAGACCCAATTGGTTGGGCCGCTAGAACTTCTTTACCGCCTATCTAAAAAACATTACTAAAGTATAAAAAAAGGGAGAAATAAAAATGAGCTTACAAGTTGGAGACACAATACCTGAATTTAAACTATATAACTACGACAAAAATGCATACGAAGATAGAGATTTTTTAGGAAAAAAGACTATGTTTGTTTTCCTTCCCTTTCCTTTTAGTAGTGTATGTGACAAAGAAATTTGTGAACTAAGAGACAACAAAGCTTCCATAGAGGAAAATGGGACTGAAACTATTATTCTTACTGTCGGAGCAAGTCCTACAAACAACGCTTGGGCCCAACATTATGGTATTGAATTTCCAATACTTGCAGACTTTTGGCCTCATGGAGAGGTATCACAAAAGTTTGGTTGTTTTCACGAAAAGGCCGGTATTGCCTTGAGGTATTCTTATATAACTGATGAAAATAATGTGATCACAGAAATAATTAAAAGTGATGAAATTGGCGTTGAAAGAGATTTTAATTTATATAAAGAAAAGTTTGGTATCTAACCAACATCCCTGATTTCTGAATCTTCAATTCTTTGGCGTTTTATTCTTCTACGTTCCCGTTCGGATAATCCTCCCCAAATACCAAATTTTTCAGAATTTTCTATAGCAAACTCCAAGCATTCTGACTGAACGCTACAAGCTCTACAAATAGCTTTTGCTTTGCGAGTAGAAGCTCCTCTTTCTGGAAAAAATATATCTGCATCTGCGCCTTTACAATTTGCATCCTCGGTCCACGATGGCATCCCGCCGATGAGTTCTTCCATTATTGATTTTTCCACCCTACTCCTTTATTTGATGCAAACTAAATTACATATGTGTAATTTATTAAGATTTATTAAAATTGTCAAGGGCTGAATTTACGAATTAATTAAATTTAAATCAACCAATGTAGGATAATTAAATAGATGGCATATCAAAAAATAGTTTCTTCAGGAGCTGTATACAAAGGTAAAACCGGTATGTGGCTTTATATTTTTCATAGAATTACAGGAGTTGCACTTTTTGGATATCTTATATTACATATTATTTCTACTGCTCTTATCCTTCTTGGCCCTGAAGTGTATGAAGGTGCTGAAGCGATCTACAAAAATTTTTATTTTAGGATTGCAGAAATTGGACTAATGGCAGCAATATTAGCTCATGCTATAAATGGTCTTCGAATAATTGCAGTCGACTTATGGAAAAGAGGTTCAGAATTTCAAAAGCAACTAAACATAATTTCCTTAGTTCTATTTATTGCAATATTTATTCCTTCCACATACAAAATGACAACATCTTATTTTGATATTTGTCTTGAGAAAAGCCAGGCAGGAACAACTTTAACTGATTGTATGATTAGACCTTTGCCCGATTGGAAGTCTAAATAATGAGTACTAGAACTGACTGGGGAAGAAGAGAGCCTCCTTTAAAAGGTTCAAATTTTGAACTATATGGATGGTTTTTTATGAGGATTAGCGGTCTTTTATTAGTTCTGCTGGCAGTAGGCCACATGTTTATTATGCATGTATTCAATGACACGCTTAACCTAGATTACGAATTTGTAGCTGCAAGATGGGATACTCCTTATTGGAGGATTTTTGACTGGTTACTATTAACACTTAGCTTATTACATGGTACAAATGGATTACGTGTTGTTTTACATGATAATTTAAATGATCTTACTATTAGAAAATTGGCATTAAGTGCTCTCTATGGAACCTCCTTAATCTTTTTTATACTTGGTACATACGTAATAATCGCATTTGTGAGTCAAAGTTGAAAATAATTAAACATTCATTTGATGGAGTTATCGTTGGAGCAGGTGGTGCTGGCTTAAGAGCAGCTATAGAAGCTGCTCCTCATATGAAGCTAGCAGTAATTACTAAACTCTATCCAACAAGATCACACACTGGAGCTGCTCAAGGAGGCATGAGTGCTGCATTAGCTAATGTAGAAGAAGATAATTGGAATTGGCATGCGTTTGACACAGTGAAAGGTTCGGATTATCTAGCTGATCAACCTGCTGTAGACATTCTTTGTAAAGAAGCAATCGATGCAGTTATTGAACTAGAGCACTGGGGATTACCATTCAGTAGATTAGAAAATGGAAAAATTGCACAAAGACGTTTTGGTGGGCATACAGTAAAAGAAGGTGAGGCTCCTGCTTTTAGAGCTTGTTATGCTGCTGACAGAACTGGTCACATGATACTTCAAACTCTTTATCAAAAATGTGTATCAATGGGCGTAGAGTTTTTTGATGAGTTCCAAGTATTAGATATAAAAATAGAAGACGGAGTATGTAAAGGTGTCATTGCTTTTGAACTCTCAACAGGTGATATTCATATATTTGAAACAAGAGCTGTTACATTTGCAACTGGTGGTTTTGGAAAAATATTTAAAGTCAGTTCAAATGCTCACTCACTAACAGGTGATGGGCCTGGAATTTTATATCAAAAAGGAATCCCTCTTGAAGATATGGAATTTTACCAATTTCATCCAACAGGTATTTACAGACTTGGGATTTTATTATCAGAAGCAGCTAGAGGAGAAGGTGGGATTCTAAGAAATAAAGATGGAGAAAGATTCATGGAAAGATATGCACCTTCAATAAAAGACTTAGCTCCAAGAGATATGGTTTCAAGAGCGATTGCTACAGAAATCAGTAAAGGAAATGGTGCAGGACCTCAAAATGATTATGTGTATTTAGATTTAACACACTTAGGTGCAGAAACTATTAACAAAAAACTTCCAGATATTACAGACTTTGTAAGAACCTATGTAAAAATAGAACCAATTAACGAACCTATACCTGTTCAGCCAACAGCTCATTATGCAATGGGTGGAATCCCTACAGACGTTAACGGAAGAGTTTTAAGTGATGAAAAAAACACCATATTACCTGGGGTTTATGCAGCTGGAGAAGCAGCTTGTGTCAGCGTACATGGAGCAAATAGATTAGGAACAAACTCATTATTAGATATAATGGTTTTCGGAAAAAGAGCAGGACAAAGTATGCTTGAATATGTTTCTAAAACTAAAGCTAGCTCAATAAGCGATTCCTCATCAGACGACTTAGTTAAAAAAATAAATAATTTAATTGAAAAAGAGCATACCGATGAGTTTTCAGTAGGAAGAATAAGAAATGATTTACAAGAATCAATGGAAAAAAATACAAAAATCTTCAGAACTGAAGAAACATTAAGTGAACAAACAAAAATTTTGGAAGACCTTAGGGAGAGGTATGAAAATGTAACAATTTTTGATAAAGGCAAAGTTTTTAATACTGAATTAATGGAAACTATTGAATTAGATTACCTACTTGATATGTCTGAATCAACTGTGGCAAGTGCTTTAGCACGCAAAGAGTCAAGAGGAGCACATTCAAGACAAGACTTCCCTGAACGAGATGATGCTGAATGGATGAAACATTCTTTTGCTTTTAAAAATGGTAACTCTGCAACTTTACGTTATAAAGATGTAGAATTAGGAAAATATGAACCAATGGAAAGAACATACTAATGGACATTGATTTAAAAATTTTGAGATACGACCCTGAAAGTGACCGTAAAGGACATTGGGAATATTACACCGTAGAAGCTGATCCAGAAGAAAGAATTCTAGACCTTCTTCATAAAATTAAATGGTTTGAAGATGGAACTCTTTCCTTTAGAAGGTCTTGTGCCCACGGTGTATGTGGGTCTGATGCAATGGTGATTAATGGAGAAAATATGTTAGCGTGCCAAGTTCTTGTAAAAGAAGTGAGCAATCCAATAACAATTGAACCTATAAGAGGTCTTCCAGTTGTTAAAGATTTAATAGTTGATATGGATCCGTTCTTTGACAGTTACAAGAAAATAATGCCGTACTTAATAAATGAAAATGAACCTGGAGAAAGAGAAAGATTACAAAGCCCCGAAGACAGAGATAAAATAGAAGATACAACAAAATGTATACTCTGTGCTGCCTGCACTACAAGCTGCCCAGTATTTTGGACTGCAGATTCATATATAGGTCCTGCTGCAATTGTTAATGCTCATAGATTTATATATGACTCAAGAGACGAAGGAAGCAAACAGAGATTAGAAATACTTAAAGATGTAAACGGAGCTTTTAGATGCAGAACAGCATTTAACTGTACAAGTGCTTGTCCAAGAGGTATACAAGTTACAAAAGCTATTGAAGACGTAAAAAGAGAAACACTTTTAAATAATTGAATATAGATATTAAAAAAGAAATAAAAGTAGTTATTAGTAATTTAAAGATACTAAAAAAAGAAAATCTAAATAAAATTTATCTAGAAATAACAGACAGTGGAAATACTTATACTGTAAATCTAGAATCTGCAGAAATAATTAAAAATGATAATCTTTCAAAATCTAACCTAATAATCAAAATGAATATAGAAACTTTTAATGACCTTAAAAATAATAAAAAAAATCCAGAAGATTTATTGTTTGAAGAAAAAATAAAAATTTCGGGAGATATTAAATTACTGCAATAAATTGAAAAGACGGCATAGCCGTCTTTTCAAATGATCAATTAAGATAATTTAATTTAAACTATCTTTTAATCCTTTCGCAGCTTTAAAAGCTGGCGCTTGTTTTGCAGCAATCTGAATTGTTTCTCCAGTTGCTGGATTTCTTCCCTGTCTAGCAGCCCTGTATCTTGATTCAAACTGTCCGAATCCAGCGATACTAACTTTATCGCCGTTCTTCATTCCGTTTGTAATTCCATCAAAAACTGCCTCAACAGCTGCTTTAGCGTCTGATTGTGACAATCCTACTTCAGTTGCCACAACTGTTGCCAATTGGTCTTTATTCATAGCTGTTTAGCCTTTCTTTAATGAGTATTACTTATTACTCTTCCATAATTATAGTTTTTTATAGGGAAATATCTTTAAATTCAATAAATATTGGGTTTTTTTAATAAAAGACTGATTTTGTTGATTTTATATGCTATCTAATTCAGCTACTTTTTGTTTAACTGCCTTAGAAGCATCCAAAAGAGCATCTTTTTCGACATCTGTTAAGTTATATTGAACTATCTCTGACACCCCATCAGCTCCAAGCTTTGCAGGAACTCCAAGATATACGTCATTTATGCCATATTCTCCATCAACCCAGGCACAAACAGGAAAAATCTCATCAGAATCACTCAACATTGCCTTAACCATTGTTGCAGCAGAGGATGCAGGTGCGAAATATGCACTCCCAGTTTTAAGTAAGCTAACAATCTCTGCTCCGCCATCAGAAGTTCTTTGAACCAAATCATTTATTTCCTCAGAAGAAAGAAGATCTACTAATGGCTTTCCATCTACTTTACATAATGAAGGAACTGGAACCATTGTCTCTCCATGGCTGCCAAGGGTCAATGCCTCAACTTTTGAGATATTAACATCAAGCTTTTCAGAAATAAAATAAGCAAATCTTGATGAATCTAATACTCCTGCTTGGCCAATAACTCTATTTTTTGAAAGCTTAGAGACTTTAGCTGTTAAAGTTGTCATCTGATCAAGCGGATTCGTTACAACAACTATTATTGGATTTTTAGAATGTTTTAAAATATTTTCTGTAACATCAGTCACTATTCCAGCATTAACTTCTAATAGATCCATCCTAGACATACCAGGTTTTCTTGGTAGCCCTGCTGTTATAACAACAATGTCACTATCCGCTGTGTCTTCGTAATTATTTGTTCCAAAAAGTTTTGTGCTAAACCCCTCAACATATCTTGATTGGTTTATATCTAAAGCTAACCCTTGTGGTAACCCTTCTACTATATCAGTCATTACTACTTGATCAGCTAAGTCATATTCCGCAATTTTTAATGCCGTCATTGATCCATACTTGCCAGCACCAACAACAGTAACTTTTGCCATAATTATTTCCTCAAAACTTATTTAAATTATCAATTAACGAATTTGCAAACTCGGAAGATTTTAAAGTTTTAGCTTCATCTCTACCTCTAGCTAAATCATACGTTACATTTCCATCTAGAATTGACTTTTCCATTGTCTTAATAGTTAAATCTGCTGCTTCATCCCAGCCCATATATCTAAACATCATTTCACCTGATAAAATTAATGAACCAGGATTTGCTTGATCTTTTCCTGCATACTTAGGAGCTGTACCATGTGTTGCCTCAAATACTGCTTTACCAGTTTCATAATTTATATTTCCACCAGGACTAATGCCTATACCCCCTATTTGTGCTGCTAATGCGTCAGATGCATAATCACCATTTAAGTTAGTAGTTGCAATAACATCAAAACTCTCAGGTTTAATCAAAATTTGCTGAAGAAATGCATCAGCAATAACATCTTGTATTAGTATTTTATCGCCAGGTTCTCCATTACAATCTTCCCAGGAAATAGCTACATCAGAAAATTCTTCTCTAACTAACTCATAACCCCATTTTCTAAAAGCTCCTTCTGTAAATTTCATAATGTTACCTTTATGAACTAAGGCAAGGTTTTTTTTATTATTCTCAACAGCATAGTTCAAAGAAGCACGAACTAATCTTTCAGTAGCAGTTCTTGAAATTGGTTTTATACCAATTCCACTATCTTCTCTTATTTCCCATCCAAACTCTTTATTTAGAAATTCATTTATTTTTTGAACTTCTTCACTTCCTTCTTCAAGCTCTTTACCCGCATATACATCTTCTGTATTCTCTCTAAATAAAGTTATATCTACATCTTGTGGGTTTTTTGTTGGAGTCTGAATTCCATTAAAATATTTTATAGGTCTTAAACAAACATATAAATCCATTATCTGTCTTATTGAGACATTTATAGACCTAATACCTTCACCTACTGGGGTTGTTAAAGGACCTTTTATTCCGACTCCATATTCCTCAAATTTACTTATTGTTTCGTCAGGTAGCCATTCATTCAGAGAATCAAATGCTTTCTGTCCTGCTAAAACTTCCATCCAGTTAATTTTTCTTTGACCTTTATAAGCCTTTTCAACCACTGCATCAAATACCCCTTGTGCAGCTGGCCATATATCAATTCCTATTCCATCACCTTCTATATAAGGAACAGTTGGATTATCAGTATCAAAAGATTTCCTAGTTGAATCAATTGCATTTTCTAGTTCTGCTCTTTTTAAATTTTCACTCATTAAATAACTTCCTTTATAGCATTACCTATTTTTGTAGGATTTGAAACCACAAGTACCCCTGCTTCTTCTAATGCATCCATTTTTGCAACTGCTGTTCCTTTGTTCCCTGATACAATTGCACCGGCATGTCCCATCTTTTTTCCAGGAGGAGCTGTTACCCCAGCTATATATGATACCACTGGTTTAGAAATGGTGTTTTTAATAAACTCTGCAGCTTCTTCTTCAGCACTTCCTCCGATTTCACCAATCATTACAATTGCTAATGTCTCTTCGTCTTTCTCATACTCATCAAGAACATCAATAAAAGACATTCCGGGAACAGGATCCCCTCCTATTCCAATACAAGTTGATTGTCCAATGTCTAATTGTGTTAGCTGATGAACAGCCTCGTAAGTTAATGTTCCTGATCTTGACACAACTCCAACATTTCCCTTTTTAGTAATCTCATGTGGCATGATTCCTACATTTGATTTACCAGGTGAAATAAGTCCTGGACAATTAGGCCCAAGTAATTTTGACTTTGTCTGTTTTTTAATAATGTCATACATTTCAGCTTCATCTTTTGCAGGTATGCCCTCAGTAATACAAACAATTAATTCACATCCCGCAAATGCAGACTCTAGTACAGCATCTTTAGCAAATGCAGGTGGAACCATGGTCATCGCTACATTAGCTCCTGTGCTTTCAATAGCTTCTTCAACAGTATTGAATATTGGTATAGACTCTATACTCTCCCCACCTTTTCCTGGTCTTGTTCCTGCAACAATTTTTGTACCATAATCTCGATTCCTTAAAGCATGGAACTTTCCCTCTCGACCTGTTATTCCTTGAACAACAACTTTTGTATTTTCATCAATCAAAATAGACATACTTAATTACCACTTTCAACAGCTAATTTAGCTGCTTCATCCATATTCTCAGAAATAAAAATATTGTCATTAGGATTATTTTTCAAGATTTTTAACCCTTCTCTGGAGTTTGTTCCATCAAGACGTATTACAATTGGCCATTTTAACTCCTTGCCATTAGTTGCTTCAACTATTCCTTCTGCGACTAGATCACATCTTGTA
>CABXDL010000008.1 GCA_902510995.1 uncultured Candidatus Actinomarina sp. | reverse complement strand
CTTTTTACAATATTTGGCAATGCAGCATCTGATGTTGGCATATAAGCTACATTCACTAATACCAAAATAAAATATGAAGAAAGTATGTAAAAAACATTTTCTGTACTGACAGCATACATCACCAATAAAACAGCAAAAGCACTTAAAAATTCTGAAATTGTTAAAATTACTCGTCTATCATATCTGTCTGCCAAGTAACCACCAAAACTTGAAAATAGAACCATTGGTGCGCTTTGAACTATTAACACTGTTGTAGTTAACAGAGCATTATTAGTTAACTCATAAACTATCCCTAACAAAGGAACAACTAAAAACCAATCACCAGAAAAAGTAATTAGTTTTGCATAAAATAATTTTTGAAAATCTCTATTTTTTGTAAGGAGGTAAGTATATTTATCTAAATTTTTCATCAGTCTTATCACTGTAACTGAAAATTGAAATAAGATGTATACTTAAGATAATTATGAAAACAATATTAATAACAGGTGGCAGCAGGGGGATAGGGTTATCAATTGCTGAAAAGTATTTAAAAACAGAAGAATACAATGTAGTTGTAACTGGCAGGAAAGAACAGACACTAGAAGAATTATCAAAAGAAGTAGATAATAAAAACTTCCATACTATTGCAGCTAAAGCAGATGATGCAGAAGCTGCAGATAAAACTTGTAAAGATGTTAATGAAAAATTTGGAAGCTTAGATATATTAGTTAATAATGCCGGAACCAACCCAGCTGGTGGGGCATTAATGGATGTAGATATTGGTGCTGTACAGAAAACCTGGGACGTTAATTTAATGGGGCCACTTTTATGGTCTAGAGCAGCTTACAAAAACGAATTAAGTACAGCAATAATGAATATTTGCTCAGTAGGAGGTATTGCACCTTCTCAACTAATGGGAGCATATAATGTTTCTAAAGCTGCGTTAATTTACTTAACTAAACAACTTGCATACGAGCTTGCTCCAGATATTAGAGTAAACGGTGTAGCTCCAGCAATTGTGAAAACTAAATTATCTCAACTTCTATGGGAAAATGAAGAATTTGCAAAGAATCTACATTTATTAAAAAAATTAGGTGAGCCTGAAGATATTGCAAATGCTGTATATTACATGTGCTCAGACGATGCTGCTTGGGTTACTGGTGAAGTCTTGACTATTGATGGAGGTTTTTTGTTGAGTGGAAACTCAATGATTTAATCTTTCCAAACGCTTAAACATAATTCGTCATCAAAGTGTCTTTCAATTCCTTTTCCAAAAAATGTAGGTTGTTTAATTACAGCTTCTATTAGCCAGATCTTTGTACCTTCATCTAGATGTCCACCAAAAGCGTTACCGTTCTTATCTGCAACAGTCATATGGACATGAACAAAAGGTTCACCTTCTAATATGCTGACATTACCTAAGCCACTCAACACTTCGTAGCCACCTTCAAATTTATGTTTATCGTATTCTTTTTTTGATTGGTTAAAGTACATAACATTTACATTTTGTACTGCACCTATAAAACTAATTTCTGCTGTTTTTATATTATTATCTTTTGCATATTGAGTTAACGACTCAAGGAGCAGTTCATCTTTTTCAAATTTTATATAATGTACTTTTTCTATAGATTGGATAACTTTTTTAAACATTAAATTATTTTATTATTTGTATTAATTTTTCGACACTTCTTTGGTCAATTCTTTTTGAAACGTCTTGATCTACTTTAAAGTTAGTACCTATTATTAAAATATCAGCTATATCAACATATTGTTCAATGTTTTCCTCATTAACACCTGAACCAATAGCTAGTTTTCCTTGAGGGACTATATATCTAACTTTAATTAAATCTTCAATATTAATTTCATGTCCAGTACCATCGCCTGTAACAATTACAACATCTGCTCCAGCTCTATGTATGAGTTCCTCAGTGTGATTTTCAATTTTTGAACCTTCAGGTGGTACTGCATGCTTAACAAATACATCTGCATAAATTTCAATTTCTTTATTTAAAGAATTTTTAAATTGTGCAATTTCATGAGCTTGCCCTTCAATCATTCCTTGATCTGTATACATCATTACATTATTAAGAACATTTATTCTTACAAAATCTGCTTTTGTTGCTTCAGCTATAGACAATGCTGAAATTCCATCATTTCTAAGAACATTTATACCAACCTTAATATCACGATCATATTCAATATTTTCTACAACAGTCGTAAAACTTGCTAGTGTTCTTTTAGATATGTCATCTTTAACAAATGGTGTGTCACCAAAATTCTCAATAATAATTCCATCTACACCACCAAAAATTAGATTATTTACATCTTCTTGAGCTAATTCGATAATTTCATCTAAATGTAAATAATTGCCAGGGGAGCCAGGCAAAGACTTCAAATGTACAACACCGTATATAATCATAAATCAAATTTTTATTTGATTTATCTTTAGAAACTTTTTAGCAAAGTCACCTTCGGCTGTTAGGTTAGGCTTAAAACTTTTATCAACTCTTCCCGTAACAATTCTGCACCAGTCACCAGCGTTACCTTTAATAGTATTTTCAGACTTTTCATTTCCAAATTGCCAAGCCTTGTATTCTGGTCCTATTAATTCAATTCTTAAATCTTGATATTTTATTTTATTTTCTTTACTTATTTTTTCTGAATTAAGCCATCCATAAAGTGCTACATGTTCTATTCGTATAGAATCTTCATGATCTTTTTTCATACCACTGTAAATATCTAAACCATGAGCCCATGTTTCAGCTAATTTTGAAGATGCAAATGTAAGATAATCAATCTCTTTATGCCACCATTTAATTTTTCTACCGGGTGTAGAGTCTGCTAAAGTTTCAACAACTTTTGCTCTTGAAAGTCTCCACCATTCAATAACATCTTGAGGTCTCATGTCTTTACCTTTATTAATACATTCTTTTTCAAATTTTTCAAGTCCTTTAGGACCCTTATAGTTTGAAAAATAAGTACCTTTTTTCTTTAAAGCATTAAAAGCTAAATCTTCTAATCCTGCTAGATAACTTACATGATTTGTAATAGTCCAATTTTTAAATGATGTTTTAGTACCCCAATTTCTAACTGGAATACTTTGTAAATATTGGTCTAATAATTGTTGTTCTGCAACTAGACTACTTAGAATTTCTTTCACTTTATAAGTCTAATTGTGAAAACATATAAGCCAAAGGGGAAGATTAAATAAAAGTACTATGAAAGTAACTAAATTTAATTAAAATTTGTATATGAAGAAAATATTGAAATTAATGACCTACTTAATAGTTTTAAGATTTGTTATAGGTCTATTTAATGAAAATTCTTCAATTAAAGAGCAGATAGATAGATTAAAAGAAGAAATAACAAATTTAGAAATTAATGATTTAGATAAAAAAATCAAAGATTTCCAAAATAAAATAGACGGTTTTAAAGATAAGAATCAAGAATCATAAGGATATTTTATCTGGCGTTTATTCGGTAAAACATTTCACCTCTGGCCCTTGTGGTTAGTGAAATTAGTTACGTCAGTACATACAAAACTAATTAAATTTAACCATACAAAAATAGGTAATTTTATACTTGGTGGAGATATCTTATTACTTGAAACAATAGGTTCACATTCAAATATGGTAAGAAAAGTTCCACTTACTTACACAAAAATTGATAGCGGCTATTTAGTAGCAGCTTCCTATGGTGGTCGTGACAATTCACCGAGTTGGTTTTATAATATTACAAAAAATGAAGGGTTTGTCACTGTAGAAAGTAAAAGATATAAAGTTCGTTCTGAAATTATTAAAGATAATGAAACAGAATATTTTTGGAATAAATTAATTGAAATATATCCTACATTTCAGATATATAGAGATAGAACTGATAGAAGTATTCCATTGGTGAAGTTAATCAGAGTTGAGGTTTCAGACTAGGTCCATTTCTAACTACTGTATTCCATAAAGTATTGTAATGATCAAGGTCATCTAAATCGACATGAGGTAAAACAAAGTTTTTCCAAGCTTCATATAAAGGGTCTGATGAATTTTTATAAATATCTAACCCAACAGGTATTCTTTCAACTATTGTTCTTAAACTCATAGGAGTTTCTATATTGATACTTATATCATCTGACATAAATGAATTATTAATTTCAATAGCAAGTTTGATTATTAAATCACTGAATTCTAATTGTAAGTTCGGATATCTTTTTTTAAATATTAATTGTAGTTGATTTTTATTAGGAAAAGGCTTATCCCAGATAACCCATCTATCGGCAAATGCTTTATTTAAAGTTTGTGTACCTGAGTAATCTCTTAAGCTAGTTGGATTCATTGTGCCGAAAATATAACAATCGTCTCTTAGTGATATTACCTCACCGTTTGGTAGTTCTAGTTTTTTATGTCTATCAAGTAAAGAATGCAAAGCAAACAATACTTCAGGTCCTGCAGCATTTAATTCAGATAAATTAACAATTGCAGGACCTCTTAAAGCCCTTGTTAGCTCACCATCTTGCCATTTACTTTCTGTTCCACCTTTACCATCTCCGTAGAGTTGAACTGAACCAAGCAAAGTAACATCCCTAACTTCGCCAGATAAAGGAATTCTGTAATATGGGTATTTTAATTTAGCTGCAAATTGTTCTATATCATGATCTTTTCCTGTTCCCATATGCCCTTTTAATGCAACATGGATAGGAATTTCATTTTTAAAAGATACGTTTTTTGAATTTATTAACTGCGCTAGTCTGAATTGAATCCCAAGGTCGACATAGTTTTTATCTATATTAGGAATTCTTTCAGCCCTTCCTTCGTAGTCTTCTATTGATTTAGATAATTTGCATTCATCTAATTCAACTTTTTCGTTATTTATAGGATTTGTAAATTCTTTTTTTGCCATTAAGCAGCACCAATATTTTCTTTCATGTTCTTAATAAGTATATCTTTTGTGATGTTTACTATCGAATATATTAACTCTTCTGGTTTAAATATTTGAGTATGATTAATATATTCTTTCCATGTACCTCTTTTTCCAATTCCAATTCCAACAACATCGATATGATTTTTAGTTGCATAGTTTATAGAATTTTTTAGATCACTCAAAGAACCTCTTGTCATTCCATCGGAAAGAACAACAAGCATTTTTGAGTTAGAGGGATGAGTAAGTAATCTTTTAGTAGCATACATAATATTTCTTTCATCAACGTTTGTACTTCTTTCAAACATGCTGATTGGAGGTATATCATTTTTAATATCGATATTATCTATCGAACCTCTTAACTTTCTTGAAAAATCAACCAGACCAATAAATTTTTCATAATTGTCTTTCCAGCTGTCTTTAAAATCTTTAACAAAGTAATGATTCGTAGTATTGAAATAGTTTTCCGCATTAGATCCATAATTTGTATTTAGCATTGAAGATACAGACATTTTTCTAGACAGATAGTTTGTTTCAGTCTCGCTTTCATCTGAAACGAAACCTCTATTAAAAATAGCTAATTCAAAATCAATATTTAATTCATGACAAATTTGCGCTAAATAACTAGCTCCAATTAAACCAGCAGATAATGACCAGGGATAAAATTCATCTTTATTTTTTTCTAACATAGAACCACTTCCGTCAATAAGAAGCGAAACAGCATATGATTTATTTGATAATCTTTGTTTCTGCTCGTACATTCTTTCGTATCTTCCTGAAGCTAGCATAAGTGGAACATGTGGTGAAAGATCACCTTGATCATAACCACTTATTCTTTGTCTTTTTTGATTATGAATAAAATAAGGTTTAATTTTATTTGTTACTTTAAAAACTGGTAAGTTCCACTCTTCTAAAAGATTATTGTAAGTTAAAGAACCTGAACTATATAGTGAATCAAAATTATTAGGTAATTTAGTAGACACTAATTTAGATACTTTTCCATCAGGAAGATATATTGTTTCAGAAGCACCAACTTTAGTAATATGATCATCCATTAGATTCTCCTTATTGTTATCCTTCTTCCCCTCACTATCAGCAATAAACTTTTCTAAAGCATTTCCTGTGGTTATATTCATAGATGAAGGGATAAGTGTTTTGTTTAGATCATCAATGATTGTATCTTCCATAGATTCTACAATTTCTCTTTTTTCACCTAAAGAATATTTATCAAGATCTGGTAAAAGGTTGTGTCTTTTACAAATATCAATAATTTCTATCGTACTTTCTATAACATCATAAATAAATATATCTTCAGAGTTTAAATTGTTAACTATAGGCAGTGACTCATCTACAGCTTTATTAATATTTGACTTATACTTAGACATATCAATTTCTATATAGTTTGTTATTTTATGAAAAAGCAAAGTAAGAAAAATATTAAATTCCTTTAATGAAATTATTTTCGTTTCTTTTTCAAAATAAATTTCTTTCAGTATGCTAAACAAACCATTAAATTTGTTAACAAAATTCTTCTCTTCTAATGAGTGAATAATTATTTCAAAAACATATTTTCCAAAAGGACCTGAGAGAACTTCCAATACATCTTCTATGTTTGTTAATCCTTCTATTTCATCATTAAAACTTTTATAATCAATCTCTGGATTAATTATATATTCATTCATTGAATGTATTGATTCATGAACTACAGTTCCAATCAGTACATCATTTTTATTTATATTTGAATTTTCTATTGAATTAACAAGAATTGTTGGATTTATTGTGACTTCATTAGTATTCTCGCTAGAGGACTTTCCTAATCTCAAAATTAAATCTTTGTTGTTACTTTCAGATTGTAAGAGTCTTGTTAATGCTGGTTTTATTCTTTCAAATTCTTTAATTACATCAGACTCAATATTATTCTTTGTAGACTTCATTATTTATAACATTATCATTAAAGATTAATGATGGTTGACTAGAGAGAAAATATTTATGTCTAAGAATATACAAATTGCTATTGCTGGTGGTAATGGAAAAATGGGCACTTTATTATCAGAGCTAATAGATTCAAAAGATGGTTTTGAAATTTCAGGAATTTACGACCCTCGTAATAAAAGCGATAAGTATATTACATGGGAAAGTATGAGATATATAGAAGGTGATTATTTATTTGTATTTGTTCCTGCTAATTATCTTGGAGGATTCATTAAAAACTATGTTCAATATATTGATAAAGTCAAAAAGGGTATAGTGATTGGCTCTTCTGGAGAGTTCACTAGTGATATAAAAGATTGGTGGGTTGATAGACAAGGAAAAACCGTATGTGTTATTCCCAATTTTTCTATAGGAGCAATGTATCAAAAACTAGTAGCAAGAAAAGTTAAAAACGATTTTAAGAATATAGATATTACAGAAAAACACCATACTAAAAAAGTAGACAAACCATCAGGCACTTCTATTGACTTGGTCAAAAGTTTAAATACTCAAGAAAATATTCAAATTAATTCAATCAGGACTGAAGATGTATTAGCTGAACAAATAGTATCATTTAAAAACGAGTTTGAAATATTTAATACAGAGCATATAGTTACTGATCGTAAAGCGTATTTAACAGGATTAAATTTAGTTCTAGATAAACTTGAGTCACTTAATGGCTATTATCATGGCTTAGAAAAAATATTAAATAAAAGGGCTTAGTATAAATATATGATTGAATTCGGAAATTTAATAACAGCAGCAATTACTCCATTTGATAAAAATGGCGTAATTAATACCGATACTTTTTGGAGGTTATGTAGAAAATTAATTCATGAAAAGTCGAAATCATTAGTGTTGACTGGTACTACTGCAGAATCCCCAAACCTAACTAAAGAAGATAGAGAAATTATTTACTCAACAGCAAAAGATTCAGTAGGGGATAAAGCAAAATTAATTGCTGGAACAGGTACTTACTCTACTAAACAATCAATTGAATATACAAAATTAGCAGAAGATTTAGGAATGGATGGCATAATGATAGTCACTCCTTATTATTCAAAACCATCACAATATGGAATATTGAAACATTTTGAAGCAATTAGTAATGAAACAACATTACCTATTATGGCTTACAATATACCTGGTCGAACAGGCACTCTTATTGAACTAGACACATTAGAAAAGTTAGTAAATGAAGTAACTATTCACTCTATAAAAGATGCTGTAGGTGACCTAGAGTTTTCAAAAAATCAAATAGATCAGATAGGAGATAAAGTTCAAATTTATTCAGGTGACGATGCTTTAACATATGATTTTGTAAATTATGGAGCTGTAGGTGTAGTATCTGTTGCTTCTCATTTAGTTGGTAATGAAATTGCAAAAATGATGGAACTAATTCATGCAGGTGAAAACAGTGAAGCAAATAAATTAAATTTACTACTACAAGACTTATTTGCTTTAATATTTGAAGAGCCAAGCCCAGGTCCTGTTAAGAGCCTCTTATCTGAAACTTGGGAAAATGTAGGAGACCCATTGTTACCAATTACACCAATAAGTTCTAATTTAGCCCTTAAATTACTGGATAATTATCGAAAAATACAATAATTAAAGCCTTTTTCCTATAAAAGTATGATATAATGTATTCGTGGCTGTTAAGACATCCACTCGCAAAAGGGTAAAAGGGCGTAAGCGGGTGTCTAAACCGGACAATTTAATAAAAGTTAACAAGGGCTTTAAAACACTTAATTCAAGTATTAAATCTCTTTTTTCTAGCTTTCTCGGATCTCATCAAACACTAGCTATTTTTATGTTGATTCTGGGTGTTTTCGTAGGTCTTTCATCATTTGAAAAAGGCGGTCCGATTGGTGTTTTGATATATGGTTTACTTACTTGGGCTTTCGGATATGCAATTTATTCCTTACCGTTATTACTTTTTTATGGTGCTGCAATTTTAATTAGGGATAGAGATGTTATAAAATCACAAAATGTATTTATTGGCACTATGTGGGTACAAATATTTTCTGCATCGTTATTTCATTTTTATATACATGCCGAACCTTTATCAATAAGTGTAGGTAGTAACATACTCCAAAAATCTGGAGGTTTTGTCTCAGCCTTTATTGTTTATCCATTAAATAACTTGCTGGACCAACAAATGACACATGCTGTTTTATTATTAGGTTTGATTGTTTCTGTATTAAAAATGACTGATATTGATTTAAAAGATCTTATTGGTGGAGGACAAGCAATATTAATTTATATTTATAAATTCATATTTGCATTTTTTAAGGCAAGGCGAGAAGTTTCTAAAATAAATTTTGATAATTTACTTGATGACAAAGAAGAAACTAAAACTTCTAAAGATATAAAAAGTAATGTCCTTAAATTAAAAACAAAAAATAATAAAACAAATAAAGGAACAATTACTGAAGAAACTATAAGTACTAAAAAAGATGATAAAAAATATAAAATTTCAAACCAAAAAAATAATAAATATGTATTACCACCTTTAAAATTACTAAAAAGTGGTTCAACAATGCCTACTTCAAA
This sequence comes from uncultured Candidatus Actinomarina sp., assembly GCA_902510995.1. GTDB lineage: Bacteria > Actinomycetota > Acidimicrobiia > Actinomarinales > Actinomarinaceae > Actinomarina. Next base: position 36,403 of record CABXDL010000008.1, on the reverse strand, counting down.
AAAATTATTACAACAAACAGCAACTGATTTAACAAATTTATTGAAAGAACATGGTGTTGAGGCCGAATTAACAAATATAGTTCCTGGACCAACTGTAACAAGATATGAAGTTGAGCTAGCTGCTGGTGTTAAAGTATCCAAGGTAACATCACTTTCCCATGATATTGCTTATGCACTTGCTACTCCTGATGTAAGATTACTTGCACCTATACCAGGAAGAAGCGCTATAGGTATTGAAATACCAAATAGACAAAGAAAATTAGTATCGCTTGGAGATGTCCTCAGCTCACCAGAAGCAAAAAAAGTTAAGCATCCTTTATCTGTTGCTTTAGGTTTGGATATTTCTGGCAAGCCACGATTAACAAATTTATCAGAATTACCCCACGTTTTAATTGCAGGTCAAACTGGTGCTGGTAAGTCATCTTGTATTAACTCAATCGTCACTTCACTTTTAACAAGAACAAACCCTGACGAAGTAAAAATGGTTATGGTTGATCCGAAAAGAGTAGAGCTTGGTCAATATAATAATGTTCCTCACTTGTTAACTAAAGTTATTACTAATCCAAAAAAAGCTGTTGATGCTTTAACTTGGGCAGTTTCAGAAATGGACAGAAGATACGATTTATTAGCAGATAGTCAAGTAAGAGATATTGATGGTTATCACGAAAAGTATGATTCCGGACAATTAGATCCAGATAAATTTGACAGGTTCCCTTATATTGTTGTTTTCATTGATGAGTTAAATGATTTAATGATGGTTGCCGGAAGAGAAGTAGAATCTGCTATTGTAAGGATTGCTCAAATGGCTAGAGCGATAGGTATCCATTTAGTAGTAGCAACACAAAGACCATCAGTTGATGTTATTACTGGGGTTATGAAAGCAAATATTCCATCTAGGTTAGCTTTTTCTGTTGCTTCAACTACTGATTCACGAGTTATTTTAGATCAATCTGGTGCAGAAAAATTGATAGGCTTAGGGGACATGCTAGTTGTAACAGCTTCAAATCCTAGATTAGAAAGAATTCAAGGAGCATGGGTCACTGAAAAAGAAATTAAAGATGTTGTTTCTTGGGTTAAAGACCAGAAAGATGCAGAATATAATCCTGCTGTTATAGAAGAGCACAAAAAAGTTATCGCTACTTCAGAAAAAGACTTAGGAGAAGATGAAGAATTAATAAATACAGCAAAAGAACTAGTAGTACGATCTCAACTTGGATCAACATCAATGCTTCAAAGAAAATTAAGAGTTGGTTTTGCAAGAGCAGGTAGGTTGATGGATATATTAGAAGACCAGGGTGTTGTAGGCCCTTCAGAAGGTTCTAAAGCTAGAGAAGTTTTAATTACTATTGAAGAATTTGAATCTAGTTCTTTAGCTACTATTCATAATGCTGATACTGAAGTCATTGAAGATACTGATATGCCTGTGTCTAATAATAAAGATAAAGATACAGAAGATAATTGGTTCGAAGAGTAATTAATTTTTAGCTATTTTACCTTTAATGATTCTATTTCTAATTGCAGCAGATATCGTGTCAGCTGCTAAAACCAAAACTATTGTGCAAACTAAAACAGTACCAGCTCTTGGAAAGTCTCTAAATCTTAACTGATTTATTAATTCTTGGCCAACACCACCAGCACCTACAACTCCTAAAACTGCAGATGCTCTTAAATTAATTTCAAATCTATAAAGCCAATAAGATGTTATTGTTGGCATTACTTGTGGTATAACACCAAATGTTAATTCATTAATTTTAGAACCACCCGATGATTTAATAGCTTCGAGGGGGCCTTCATCAATTCCTTCAATAACTTCTGAAGATAATTTACCTAAAGTGCCAATTGAATGTATTCCTACAGCTAATGTACCAGTAAACGGCCCTAAACCTGTAATTGGTAAAAATACAAAAGCTAATATTAGTTCTGGAAATGCTCTAATAGCATTAAGTATTTGTTTGGTTATACGACTTACAAATCCTATAGCAACATTATGAGCTGCTAGAAACGAAACAGGAAAACTAAACACAGCACCAATAACAGTTCCAGCCCAAGCAATAAATAATGATTCAAAAACTTTAGGGATGATTCGTTCAAAAGCTTCTTGACTCATATCAAGAGGAAACATTGCGCCAATTAAAAAAGCAATTTGTCTTGGTGCATCGAGTATTCTATCCATAGTAATTTCTAATCCAGCAGCTGACCATACAGATGCCAAAACTATCATAAAAGTAATTGTGTATTTAAAAATTTTCTGATTTATTGGCTGATCTGGAATATTCATAATATTTTTTTTCTTATCCAAACACTGAACTGTTCTATGAGAATAACTACTACAAGTATGATCACAATTATTGGTGAAATTCTATCAAATCTTAAAAATATACGTTGTGTTTCAATAATTCTACCTACTCCACCTGCTCCAACTAAACCTAAAATAATACTTGCTCTAATACATAATTCAAATATATATAAAAAATATGCTGTAAAGTTTGGCAATACTTGAGGCAACGCAGACGTAAAAACAGTTTGGTTATGAGAAGCACCTGTAGCTTTGGCAGCCTCCATTGGTCCAGGATCTATACTATCAATAGTTTCAGATAACAATTTGCCCATAATTGCAAGCGAAAACATAATTAGCGCTAATACTCCAGCAAAAGGTCCAATACCAACAGCTACAGTAAATAACATAGCCCAAAACAAATCAGGAATAGTTCTAACAAGGTTTAAAAAAGATTTATAAATAAAATACGAATATTTATTTAAATTAGTAGCTCTAGAAGCGTAAAAGGCAAGTGGCAAGGCAAAAGCACAGCCAATGATACTTGCTAGTATCGCTATTTGAACAGTTTCTAAAAGAGCTTCAGAAGTATTTTCCCAAGCCCATCTCCATTTTGGATTAAAGAGAGGTTCAGTAACGATTGCTCTATTTGCAAGATTATTTTTAAAATCTTGTAAGTTAAAACCAATTCTTGAAAATGAAAAAATTGAGAAAATAAAAGCAAATGGAATTCCTAAGATAACTAAGTAAGATACTGAAGGTTTTTGAGGAATATTAATCATTACCAATTAAATCAGATGACTTAATGGATCTGCCATAAATTTTTTCAAAATCTTCATCTGAAACATCATTTACGCTACCATCGAACACTAGTTCCCCGTCTCTTAATCCAATTAACCGATCTCCAAACTCTTTTGCTAAATCAAGAAAATGTAAATTTACAATTGTTGTAATTCCTAATTCTGTATTAATTTTTTTTAAATAACTCATAACAACTCTTGAGGTTATTGGATCCAAAGATGCAACAGGTTCATCTGCTAGCATTACTTTCGGTTTTTGAGATAAAGCTCTTGCTATACCAACACGTTGTTGTTGACCTCCTGATAAATTTGATGCACGTACATAAGCTTTTTCAAGAATTTCAACCTGGTTAAGTGCTTCAAAGGCCATTTGTTTTTGTTCTTTAGGCCAAAGTCCAAAAATTGATCTAAAAGTTGAAACATTACTAAGCCTTCCCGTTAGTACGTTTTTTAGAACAGTAGATCTATTAACTAAATTAAAGGTTTGAAAAATCATTCCAATTTCTGATCGAATCTTTTTTAAATCCTTCTTACTAGCATTAGTAACATTCTTATTTTCTAAATAAACAATTCCTTTAGTAGGTTTAACTAAATTGTTTATTGTTCTTAAAAGAGTAGATTTTCCTGCTCCCGATAGACCAACAATAATAATAAAGTCACCTTCATTGATTTCAAGATCTATGTCTTTTAAAGCTTCAACACCACCAGGGTATGTAACGCTAATTTTTTCAAATTTTATCATAATATAAAAAATTCAACCGGGTTGAATAATCAACCCGGTTGAAAAATCTATTATTCGTCGTAGAGTCCGAATTCTTCTGCTGCTTGTTTTACAACATCAAATTCTGCATTATCTGCAGGCACGACATCTGTCCACCCATAGATTTCATCCATTACTGCTGCGCCTTCATCTGTTGCCATATAATCAGATAAAATTTGATAAATCTTACCTTTAATATCTTCTGGCAAGTCAGACCTTACTGCAACAACATCGTTTGGTATTTCTGCTGAGATACCTATAGCAATAACTTTTTCACCAACGTCAGGATTAGTTTTCCTTAGTGATCTTCTTGCATCGTCATAGGTAACTCCAAATTTTGCATCGCCATTATATAATCCGGAAATAACTCCATCATGCGATCCTGCAAAAACCTGTGTTATATCTTTTGTATAATCAATACCCATATTTTTCAGTTGTAATGATGGATAGAGATAACCAGATGTTGAACCTTCTTCAACAAACAATACTACCTCACCCCTTAATACATTTAAATCAGCATTACATGCGTATCCTGGGCTGACTGTTACATCAACACCATCAATATTTCTAACTTCTGGAATTTTTCCACTATCACCAAATGTCCACCCAACCTGTAAAGCTTTAACATCTGGAGACTCAGTTTCAGAACCCAGAATGAGTTGTGGAACACCGTCTATATTTTCAAATGCACCAATTACTGGTGGGGATTCACATACGCTTGGATCAGTTGTCCAAAAGTTAGCATGATAGGAACCTGATCCATATCTAACTACTTTTGCAATTGCTTCAATTCTTTTTGGGAATACATTTAAAGCATTAACATAACCTAATGTATTAAATGCGCCAATATCAGCTTGACCTGATCCCATAGCAACTAACAATCCCGAAAAATCACTAGTAACAAAACCTTCAACTTCAATACCAAGTCCATCAGATAAAACTTTCATCAGTGGTTTAATATTATCTTGAAGATCTGCTTGTTCTGCACTTGGAATGAAACCGAATGTAATTTTATCTAAAACTACTGCTTGTGTAACCGCTGGAGAATCCAGAGTCTCGACTTCTTCAACAACTGCAGGTTCTTCTACAACTTCTTCTGTTGACCCACCGCAAGCAGTAATCAACATAGTAAGAGAGAGTAGAATTATAAATGTTTTCTTCACACTTTCCTCCGCTTCGTTATATTCTCATAATACTTATCTTCTTTTCAATGTGTTTGAAATAGATAAAATTAATTAGAAATCATTTGTAGGTATATATCCATATTCTCTAAAAATAACTTCACCATCCGTGTTTAAAATTATTGTTAGAGGTTGTCCTATTACTTTATATTTATCTCTAATTTCATCTGTCGAAATTCCGATATTTAATTTTCCAATAAGATTTTTTTCTACCCAATAGTTGGTAGATTCTAAATCACTATGTGCTAAAGCAATCACATCATATTTTATTAATAAAGTATCTATATTTGCCTCTAAGACAGGTAACTCCTGTCTACAGATTCCTCAGTAATCTGCCCAAAATATAATTATTGTACTTTTATCTGTAAGGTCTTCACTAATAAAATTACCGTTTAAATTTTGATATGTTAACTCAACATTTGATACATTGTAAAAATCAGTATCAGATATGGATGTACATGAAATTATAAAAACAAATAAAAAATATAATTTTTTCATAATTAAAGCTTAGTTATATTTATAAAAAATATTGCTAACCTAAAATTATGAAAATTGGATTATTAACAGTAGGTACTGAAATTTTATTAGGAGATACACTTAATACAAATCTCGCTAAACTTGGAAATATTTTAAATAATTCTGGCTATACATTGAATACAGAATTGACAGTTTCAGATAATGAAATTGAAATTACTGAAGGTTATGAATACTTAGCAACTAAAAGTGATTTAATAATTGTATGTGGGGGATTAGGTCCAACTCAAGACGATATAACGAAAGAGACAATTTCAAATAAACTCAACTTAGAGTTAATACTTGATAAAGACCATGTAACTTGGATGGAAGATCGATGGAAAACTAGAGGTTTAAAAATGCCTAAAACAAATATTAAACAAGCGTTAGTTCCAAAAGGTGCAAAAAAATTAACTAATTCAAAAGGAACTGCACCTGGTTTGCATTTAGAAATTAATAATAAGAGTATTTTCATACTTCCTGGCCCTCCTAATGAATTTATACCTTTGGTTAAAGATGAGTTAGTACCTTTTTTATTAAATTCTTATAAAGGTAATGCTAAAAATTATGAGTTTATATTGTTTTACAATCAAGCTGAGTCTTTTTTAGCAAATGAAATCGATAAGTTTAAACCTAAAGATATAGATATAGCCTATTTAGCCAGTAAGGGAATAATTAAACTTCGCTACGATAAAAATTCTCTATCAAAAGATGATCATAAAAAATTTATAAATAATATAGAAGAAAACTTTAATGAAGATATATTAGCTTATGAAAATATTGAAATTTCCACGATCTTATCTAATTTATTAAAATTGAATAAATTAACTTTAACGATAGTTGAAAGCATAACTGGTGGCTTGATTTCTTCAAAAATAACTCAAAACCCAGGAGTTAGTAAAAACTTTATCTCAGGAGATATTGTTTACACATCTGAATCAAAATCAAAGTTATTGAATATAGATTTAAATACAGAAGATTGGGAAGAGTTAAGTATTGAATTATGCTTTGCATCATTAAATAAATATAAATCAAATATTTCAATTGCTATATTGGGGGAAGCAGGACCAATAACAAATACTAAATATCCAATTGGTAAAATTTTTATTGCAATATCTAACAATGATAAAACACAAGTAACTGAACATAAATTAAATGGAAATAGAAATGAAATTATTGAAAGAGCAGCTAATAAAGCTATATGGGAACTTATCAAATTCATTAAATCCTTGTAATAGAACAAATGTTCTATTAAAATATGTCATATAAAGATGTTTTAATATAAATTAATTAATCTATAAAAAGGAGAAAATAATGGATAAAGACAGGGCCAAAAAACTAGATACAGTTTTTGATCAAATAGAAAAGCAATTCGGAGAAGGTTCCTTAATGAGATTAGGAGCTGATAATGTAAAAAAAGTTCCTGCAATCTCCACAGGCGCCTTATCAATAGACTTAGCTCTAGGTATAGGTGGAATACCTAAGGGAAGAGTAGTTGAGATATATGGACCTGAAAGTTCTGGAAAAACCACTTTATCATTACATGTAGCAGCAGAAGCTCAAAAAGCTGGAGGAGTGGCTGCTTTTATTGATGCTGAACATGCATTAGATCCAGTCTATGCGGGAGCACTTGGTGTTGATATTGATGAGTTATTAGTTTCTCAACCAGATACTGGAGAGCAAGCTCTTGAGATAGCAGATATGTTAATTGAATCAGGTGGTGTGGACATTGTAATAATTGATTCAGTTGCTGCATTAGTTCCTAAATCTGAAATTGATGGTGAGATGGGACAGTCACATGTAGGATTGCAAGCAAGATTAATGTCTCAAGCATTAAGAAAATTAACAGGATCAATTAATAAAACTCAAACAACAGTTATTTTCATTAATCAGATAAGAGAAAAAATAGGAGTTATGTGGGGGTCTCCGGAAACAACTAGTGGAGGAAGGGCATTGAAATTCTATGCTTCTGTAAGAATTGATATAAGAAGAATAGAAACTCTTAAAGTTGGAGCTGAAATGATTGGAAACAGGGTGAGAGCAAAAATAGTTAAAAATAAAGTTGCCCCACCATTTAGAGAAGCTGAGTTTGACATTATGTTCGGTAAAGGCATATCAAGAGAGGGTAGCTTGCTTGATGTAGGAGTTGAACATGGAATCGTCAGAAAAGGAGGAGCTTGGTTTACTTATGATGAAGTTCAACTAGGTCAAGGAAAAGAAAATTCTAAGAATTATCTTAGAGAAAATCCAGATCTGGCACTACAACTTGAAAATGATGTTTATAAAGCAGTCGGCTTGATTGAGTCGGATGAAGTTGTAGAGGGTGAAGCTTCTAATAAAGATGATACTGAAGAGAAACAAGCTTCAAAAGAAACTAATAACAAAAAATAGTATTTATTTAAATAAAAGTTTCATATAATTTGTATGTGAAGACAACATTGGAAATAAGAAATAATAACTTAGTTAAACCATCTCGTAACGGATTAAAGTACTATGTTAAAACTTTTGGGTGTCAAATGAATGAACATGATTCACAGAGAATTGCTGGTATGTTTGAAAAAGATGGAATGTTAAAAGCTAATTCGTTAGAAGATTCAGATATATTATTTGTTAATACTTGCACAATACGTGAAAACGCTGATGATAAATTATATGGTACTTTAGGGCAGTTAAAAAAATGGAAAAAGCATGATCCAAAACGTAAATTACTTGTTGGTGGTTGTGCTGCACAAAAAGATAAAGAACTAGTTAGAAGTAGAGCACCTTGGGTGGATGTTGTAATTGGTACTCACAACTTAACAAATGTAGTAAATTTGTTAAATCAATCAGAAGATTGGGGTCCAATAACAGAAATTATAGACCAAATAGATGAACTTCCTACAGTTGCACCAGCAATCCAAGATTCAGAAGTTTCAGCATTAGTCACTATTCAAATAGGTTGTAACAATAGTTGTACTTTTTGTATTGTGCCTAGTGTAAGAGGTCCAGAAATTAGTAGGAGACCATCTGATATAGTAAATGAAGTAACTCAATTAGTTGATACAGGAATAAAGGAAATTATATTATTAGGACAAAATGTAAATTCATATGGAAGAGATTTGAAAATAGAATCTAAATCTAGACCTTATTTTTCTGAATTATTACATATGTTAAATAAGATTGATAAATTAAAAAGAATAAGATTCACCTCGCCACATCCAAAAGATTTTAAAGTTGATACATTAAAATCTGTAAATAATTTAAATAAAGTAACAAATCAAATACATATGCCTGTTCAAAGTGGAAGTGATAGAATTTTAAGAAAAATGCAGAGAGGTTACAATCAGCAAAAGTTTATCCAAAAGGTAGATTTAGCAAAAAAGTATATAGATAATGTATCTTTAACAACTGATGTAATAGTAGGATTTCCTGGTGAAACTGACTCAGACTTTGATGAAACATTGAAAATATTAAATTATGGTGAATTCGATGCTGTGTATATGTTTAAATTTTCACCGCGTCCAGGTACAAAAGCATCTGATTTTAAAGATGAATTTATTGATCAGAAAACTATTAAAGAAAGATTTTTAAAACTTAAGGAATTACAAACTGAAATTAGCCATCGAAGATATAGACGATTTATAGGAACTGAACAAATTTTACTAATTGAAAATTATTCAAAAAAAACTAACGAATTTATGTCTGGAAAAATAGACGGTGGTCAAACTACTCATATATCAGCTAATGATGTAGATATTGGAGATTATGTAAATGTAAAAATTACCGAAGCAACCCCCTTTGCTTTAAAGGCAACTTTGATATAAATTGTTATATTTTTTAACAGGTACAACTGCTTCTGGTAAATCACATTTAGCACACAAGATTGCACTAGAAAGAAAAATACCAATACTTTCATTAGATTCGATGGCTGTGTATAAAGGTTTAGATATATTAACTGCAAAACCTACAGAAATTATGAGAAAACAAGTATTTTATTACGGATTAGATATAGCTGAAACTGATCAAAACTTTTCTGTTGTTGATTATTTAAACTATTTAATTGATCAAAATATACCTAATTTATCATTTGAAAAAGATATTTTAGTAGTTGGAGGAACAGGTTTATACTATAAAGCTATTATCGATAGTTTTGAATTTAGACCAACTGATCCAACAATTAGAGCAGAATTAGAACAATTAAATTATGAGCAATTATTAAACTTTCATCAATTACATGAAATACCTTTACCAAAAACACAGTTAAATAAAAGAAGATTAATTAGAAACATTGAAGATAATATACTTGAACAAACAAAATATATATTTCCACCGATAAACGCAAATCAAAATATAGTTGGTTTATTTTGGAAAAATCCAAAATTTAAGAAGAACATTCATAAAAGAACAGAAGAAATGATAAAAAATGGACTAATTTCTGAAATAGAAAATATTAATAATCCTTCGAAAACAATACTTCAAGCTATTGGAATGAATATAGATAAAAATATAGAAGAAAATATTAACCTTAAGACTATGAAATTAGCAAAAAAACAAATTACTTGGTTTAAAAAGGAAAAAAGATTAAAGATATTAGAAACTGATAATGAAAATATTGTATATAAAGAAATGATAAGGTTAATGGATGAATAATTCTAATTATATGTCTGGTACTGGAAATAAATTTTTCATCACTGAATATACAGGTGATAAAACAGAGATAGAAATAGTATCATTAGTAGCTGATTCAGTATTTGATATTGATGGAATAATATTTGTAGAAAAAATTAATAACAATACTGTAAAAATGCATTACTTTAATAGTGATGGATCAACTGCTGAATTGTGTGTTAACGGAGTTAGATGTGTATCAAAATATTCAATAGATAATAAACTTGTAACTTCACCAAATATAAAAGTTTTAGCACCTATTGGAGAAATTTATACAGTAGTAGATGAAAACTATGTTTCAATAGAAATTAAATTACCTTCTTACAGTAAGAATAAAATAATTATTGATAATCATGAATGCATTTTAGCTAATATAGGAAATCCACATTTGTTAGTTGAAGTATCTAATGTTGAAAATTTTAACTTAAATGAATTTGCAAATAAAGTCAATAAATCAGAAATATTAGAAGGGGAATCTAATATTGAAATATATAAAATAATTGATAAAAAATATATTACTGCAAGAGTTCACGAACGGGGAGTAGGCGAAACTGATGCTTGTGGCTCAGGTGCAATATGTATGTTCTATTATTTATTTGATACAAATAAAACAGATAATAATTCTATAGTACTTTATCCTGGCGGTGCACTAGAAATGAGTATTAAAGCTAATTTGATTATTTTAAAAGGTGAAGTTACATATCTCTAAATAGGGAGATTACTTTTCCTATTGAACTTATGTTTTCATCAACAATTAAATTTTCATAATCTTTATTAGCAGGTATTAGATATCTCTTTTTTTCAATAGTGTCTATATATTTAACTGTAGCTTCAGTGTTATTAATTAAAAAAGCCCCTATATCACCATCTGTAGGAGTAATAGATTTATCAATTACTACTAAATCATCATCAAATAAGCCAGCCTCTATCATAGAATCTCCATTTATTTTTAATGCTATTAGTTCGTTATTTTTTTCTTTACCGAAATAAGGAAGTTCACCTATATAATTTTCTTCAGCTATTAATGGTTGACCAGCTGAAATTTCTCCAAGAATCGGAATACTGTACTTACTATTTATGTTATGGCTTTGAATAGATCTAGAAATATTGTTACTTTTCTGTAAATAACCTAAATTTATAAGTTTGTTTAAATGATATTGGACTGTACTTGTTGACTTTAAATTAACTGCTTTACAAATTTCCCTTACTGAAGGTGAATACCCGTTCAATTCAATATTTTTATCAATAAAATTTAAAATTTCTTGCTGTTTCTTGCTTACCATATCTAAATTATAGTACAAATGTTCGATAAAAAGTGTCATACGTAATATTTATTATAAATTTATGAAAGAAAAGTTAATAATTTTTGTTTTAATAATTGTTTATACATCAATAACTACTCCTATTATTAAAAATTTTAACTTATTTTCGTTAAAATCAATTGAAAATAGGGTACAAGTAGTAGTTGCAGAAAATTTTTGGGATTATCTAACAAGGTTTTCAATAAATAACTAATAGAATATTTTGAATCGGTACTTTTAAAAACTATAATACACAATATATGGTATGTCCATTCTGCAATGCAGATGATACAGCGGTAATAGATTCAAGAAGAAACACCGAAGGATCTTCTATCAGAAGAAGAAGGAAATGTCCTAAATGCAATTCACGATTCACAACATATGAAAAAACTGAAATTGAATTAATAGTTGAAAAAAGAAGTGGAAATTTAGAAGAATTCCAAATAGAAAAATTAGAAAAAGGAATAAAGAATGCTTTTGGAGGGCAAGACATTACTGAAAAGCAACTTAAATCTTTTGTTGATAACATTTGTAATGAAATAAAAGGAAATCGAAAAAAAGTTAAAAGCGATTTTATAGGTGAGAAAGTTTTAAAACATTTAAAAGAATTTAATGAAGTTGCTTATTTAAGGTATGCATCAGTTTATAAAGATTTTTCAGATGCTTCTGACTTTGAGAAAGAAGTTGCAGAATTTAATTAAGGTAAATTACTTATATTATTGAATGAGCTTGTTTTATTATTCTTGAATTCAAATAAAGATTTATCGAAATTAGTTGTTTCAATGTCTTTATTCATCTTAATAGCTAGTATTAATGACTTTCCAAGTTCAAATTCATTATTTCTTAAAGCTGCAATTAATCTACCATGTAATTCTTCAGCTGAATTTAAAGTTTCTTCTAATAGTAGAAAATGATTATCGAATTCTATAATTTTTGGTAAATTTTCATAATTTCTTTTACTTTTTGCTGAAATTTCAGATAATTGACTAGCCAAATTATCAATATCTAATTCATCATTGATAACTAATAAATCATCATATATCAATATTTCAGATCTCAATATTCTGTAACTAATTAAATCATCTAATTGATCTATCAAAACAAAAATATTAGATAAATTATCAGTTAACTCTGCGTTGTTAGAAAAACTTTCTCTATTTTTTAAGTTTCTATCATATTCCATAACAGTAGATTCAATAATCTGTAACTTTGCACTTGCGTTTGAAACATCGTATTTTGAATAAAAATTATCTGTAGATATATTAATTATTTCAGGCAGTTCATTTATTAGATTATTTGATTCTAAAGCAAGTGTTTCAAATAATAAATCAATCTCTTTTGATGTATTTTTATTATTGAAAAATATTGAAGATGCTGAACCTATCAATAATAATGTTGAGATAAATAATATTGCTGGAACAACCCATTGTCTTCTTCTTTCAATATCTGACCATATTTTTTTTATTTTTGATGTTACATTTATCGGTTCAAATGTCTCAGTTAAAGTTTTGTCAATCATGTTAGTTTCTTCGTAAGTGTTTCTAATTAAAGGTTCTTTTATTGTATTTGATATATTATTTTCTAATATTGAGTCAAATTCTTGTTCTTTAGTTAAATTGTCAGCAATATTCTTAATAGTTTCGGGGGACTGACTTATATAAGTATTAGATTCAAAACCTAAAATATCTAAAATTCTTATCTTATTTAAATTTTTAGCTTTATTTATAAATATAAAATCTCTAATATTCATCATTGAAAGGTTAGCATTGAATAAAAATATTAACATAAATATTGTACTTCTTAATAAAAATGCACAAATACCGAAAAAACAACACGATATTGATATTGGATATGATTTATATTCTTCAAGTGAATATGAACTTATACCAAAAAAAATAACAATAATAGAAACTGGTATTGCTTTTGAGCTACCTATAAATTTTGGAGGTTTTGTTTTACCACGATCTGGACTAGCTTATAAGCACGGTATAACCTCTATTAATTCTCCAGGACTTATTGATCCTGGATATACAGGTGAAATTAAAGTACCTTTAATTAATCATTCAGACAATTTATATAAAATAAAAAAAGGGGATAGATTTGCTCAACTTGTTTTTATTCAAGTTAATAATGCTGATTTTAATGATGTAGAAAAATTAGATGTCACCTTAAGAGCTGATAAAGGATTTGGATCTACAGGTTAATTCTTCAATATCAATATAGACAAATTAACTGTATTATTAATTTAATGCGGAAGTAGCTCAGCTGGTAGAGCGCAACCTTGCCAAGGTTGAGGCCGCGGGTTCGAATCCCGTCTTCCGCTCATTGGCGACGTGGCGGAGTGGCTACGCAGCGGTCTGCAAAACCGTTTACACGAGTTCGATTCTCGTCGTCGCCTCTAGGTGAATAATTATGTGTGGAAGATATTATAATTTTATATCAAAAGAAGAACTTTCTAATCTTTCTAATAATGAGTTAATTAGTGATTTTAAAAGTTTTAATATTACACCTACTTCAGAAGTTGCAATAGTGATAGATAAACAAATAATTAATGCAAAATGGGGTTTATATCCTACATGGCTAAAAGAAATGAAAGATTCTAAACCATTAATTAATGCAAGATTAGAAACTGTTTTAGAAAAAAAGACATTTAAAACTCCTTTTGAAAAGAGAAGATGCCTAGTTTTAATGTCTGGTTGGTATGAATGGAAACAAGAAAGAAAATCAAAAATACCATATGCTTTTTTTAAAGAAAATAATAAAACAATTAAAGTTGCTGGCATTTATAACAAAAGAAATGATGAATCTATAGAAGTATGTATTTTAACTAAAAATGCTTCATCTCAATTAAAAGGTATACATGAAAGAATGCCAGTTGTATTAAATGAAGAATTACTTAGTTACTGGAATAATTATGACACTGATACTAAATACCTACAAGAACAACTAAATTTAGAAATAAATAATATAAATTACCATCGAGTTGATATAGCTGTTAATAATCCAAAGAATAACAATGATAATTTATATAAAGAATATTCAGAAGTACCATTTTGAATAAACAATCTCCAATTTATTCATTTAAATTTACAATTACATGGATAATTATCTATGTAGGAATAGTTTTTTTACTTTCTAAGTTATTAAATTTATTCATAGCTATGTATATAGGATTATGGATTTTAAATTTAGTTATTGAAATAAGTGAAAGAATATTAAATAGATTTAATAAGACTATAAATACTGTTGAAAGATAAATATAATTACAAATATAATTCAAACTGTTATATTTTTTAATACGGGAGATTAGCTCAGTCTGGCAGAGCACTTGCTCGACAAGCAAGGGGTCACAAGTTCAAATCTTGTATCTCCCACAAAATTATGAATAAAGAAATAAGATCAGCAATAACATCTGTAGTATTTTTATTTGCTATATATTTGCTTTCTTTTTTAGGAATTAATATAAAATCAACAATCCAAGGTATAAATAGTTTTACTTTTTTATTGCTTTTATCTGTATTAATTCAAATATTATTCTTTATTCCTTCATATATATTTAAAACTGAAAGGCTGTATGACTTAATAGGCAGTTCAACATATATAGTGGTAATATCTTTCGCATATTATTCAATTTCAAATACAACTATTACAGATACAATATTATTTATATTTGTTTTGATTTGGGGCATCAGACTAGGTACATATTTGTTTAAAAGAATTCAAAGAGATAAAGAAGATGTACGATTTGAAAAAGCGAAAAAAAACTTTTTTTGGTTTTTACAATATTGGATGGGACAAGCCTTATGGGTCTCAATTACTTCTTGTGCTGCTGTAATATCTATCTTAAAATCTGAAAATGAATTTTTAAATATTTACGTAATAATTGGAGTATTAATCTGGATAATTGGATTTAGTGTAGAAACAATTGCAGATTTACAAAAAAGTAAATTTAAAAAAAGTGAAAATACAAATAAAACATTTATTTCAACAGGTTTATGGTCAAAATCGAGACATCCAAATTACTTTGGAGAAATAGCTCTTTGGATAGGAATATATATTATTTCCTATTCATCGTTTTCTGGAATAGAATATTTTACTATTATTTCACCAATTTTTGTATACGTTCTTTTAACAAGGATGAGTGGAATTAATATGCTTGAAAAAATTGCAGATGAAAGATATGGTCACTTAATAGAGTATGTTCAATATAAAAAAAATACTCCTGTTTTAATTCTAAAAATATGGAAATGATTAAAAATTTGTTCCTTACTATTGGAATTCATAGTAAATATAACAAAATCTTGATAACTAAACGTTTAGAAAATACAATATGGATATTTATATTAGCTTTTTCAATTTATATAAATTTATAAAATATCCGACATTTTATATAAAAAAAAGATAAATTAATACTTATATATGTTTTCTATCTTGCGTTTTCTTGAGGGGGAGCATGTTAAGTGACGAAGCTAAAAAGCTAAAAAAAAGATATTCAAAATTAGGTGGATTGGTAAGTGCTTTTGCATATGATCCAAATAATGTATCAAAATTAAAAGTTTCGGGTCAAAGATTAAACTTTAATATGATTACCGGTTTACAACCAAAAGCTAAAAATTGTAAAAAGGAGATATTAATACTAAACGGTATAGAAACATGGAAGGTAACTACACCTAATTCTGATCCTAATAAAGCGATACTTTATTTTCATGGTGGTGCATATATAGTAGGTGGTCCAAAAGGTTATTACTCTTTAGCTAGTCATTTAGCAGATATTACAGGTACAACCGTTTACGTTCCAGATTATAGACTTGCACCTGAACATTATTTTCCAGCTCAATTAGAAGATGGAGTTAAAGCTTATGAAGCTCTTTTAATAGAAGAAAATTATAAAAGTAATCAAGTTGCAATTGGGGGAGATTCTGCAGGAGGAAATTTATCACTCGTTACCATTCTAAAACTTAAAGAACTTGGTTTAGATTTACCAGCAGCAGTTATGTGCATCTCTCCTTGGGCTGATCCTGCAGCTACTGGTGATACATACACCGAAGAAATGGCTGATAAAGATCTATTACTAGGTCCAATTATGAAAAAACAATGGGCTAAATATAAACATGATGGTTTTGGAGGATATTATATTAAAAATGAAGACATGGATCCAAAAAATCCATATATTTCTCCAATACACGGAGATTTTACAGGTTGTCCACCAACTATGATTCAAGTAGGTGGAGATGAATGTCTTTTATCAGATTCAAAATCTTTGAAAATTGCATTTGAAAATAGTAGCTGTGAATATGAATACTATGAATGGGAAGGCATGTGGCATGTTTTTCACATTGAGGCAAAACTACCAGAAACTACTAAATCTTTTGAAATGTTTGCTGAATTTTTAAATAAACATATGAAAGTAAAAGTTTAACCTAACTTAATAAAATTCTTATAGAAAGAATAATAGAAATTAAAACTATTATTGGACGAACAAATTTATCACCGTTTGTTATCGCTAACTTAGAACCAATGTATGCACCAAGTATTTGAGCAATTGCCATAATTAAACCTAATTGCCAAATTACATAACCTTTATATGAAAATACCAAAAATGAAGCAAAATTTGAAGAAAAATTTAGTAGTTTTGTTGCAGCTGTGGCCTCCATTAAATTCCTCTGTTTTAATACTAGAAAAGTTATAACAAAAAAAGTACCAGTTCCAGGTCCAAAAAAACCATCATAAAAGCCAATAAGCAAAATAAATGGTATGAACAATATCGACAATAAGTTATTAGTATTTTTCTTAGTATTTTTATTAATTATTAGAAATACAGCTGCAGAAATTAAAAGTATTGGAATTATATTGCTCAAAATTTCATTTGAAAGTTGGCTAACAAGAAGTGTTCCAGCACCTGACCCGAGAAAAGATAGCAATACTAAAAACTTGATATTTTTTTCTTTTAATAGATTATTTTTATAATAATTAAATGATGATGTTGCTGTTCCGAAGCAGGATTGTAACTTGTTTGTACCAAGTGCTGTAAGTGGATTTAAACCTAAAACTAACATAGTTGGTACAACTAATAAACCACCACCACCTGCTATAGAGTCAATAGCTGATGCAATAAACGCTACTAAAAACAATATAATATAAACAGTTGAATCGTCATACGTTAAATTCATTTGGTAAAATCTTTTATACTTATTTTCATAGTTACTTGATAATAATTATAAATAAATAAAAATGATACAAATAGTAATAGCAAGATCAATACAAGGAATATTATCAGGAATAGGCATTGGTACCATATTTTTTCTTTATCCTATTTTGAAACATTTAAGCTCAGAGAAATATAGATCTAAATTTCGAATCCAAGAATATGGTAAAGAACTGTTTACTTATGAAACATTAAAGTATTTAAAAATAGGTCTTACATACGGTTTTCTTTATGGATTTATTGTCGGAACAATTATTGGACCATTCGGAGCTATAAACGGACTCTGATGTCTTATAAGCCCCCAAGGTACATATATTTTTATTTACTTTTTTTTATTTTTTTTATAACTTTAATTTTGTTTTCATCAGTTGAATCAAAAGAAAGAAATTTAGGACAATTTAATGTATCTAAATCATCGAATACAAAAATAGAATTAAATATTAAGAACGTTTCTAGTCTTGATATTCAAATTAATCAAATTCATGTAACTAACTACCAATCACTCTGTAAGAGTGAAGATATATATGTATTTGGTACTTTAAGAAATAGAATTAATAACGATATTGTTCGAATAAGAGTTGAGGATATTGAAGTATCTAACGGATTAAAAATAATATCAAAATCAACGACAATTGAACCAACAAGAAATTATGAACATAGCCCAGTTGTAGTAGTCTCTAAAAACTTTGACTGCATAGATGAAGTTTTAACAATAGACTTTGAAGAAAAAGTAAATGTTAATTATTTATTAATAAAAACAAATGATAAATATAAAAGCTATAACAAAATAAAAACAATTAATATCAAAGCTTATTAGGGATTAATAATTTATCATAAGTTGATGGAATACTTTGCATCTATAGATCAAGGTACAACAAGTAGTAGATTTATTGTATTTGATCAAAACGGAAATGTCGAAGATCAACATCAAATTGAATTTAATCAATATTTTCCTTCTGAGAACTGTGTTGAACACGACCCTGAAGAAATATGGGATAGCGTAGTTAAAACCATAAATGAAGTTTCAAGTAGATTTGATATTAAGAAAATAAAATCTTTAGGAATTACAAACCAAAGAGAAACAACTATAGCTTGGTCAAAATCTACTGGAAAACCATTTTATAATGCAATAGTTTGGCAAGATACACGCACTCAAGATATCTGCGAAGAAATTATGAAGGATGAATCTATTAGAAATGATTTATCTAAAACAGGGTTACCAGTAGCTACTTATTTCTCATTATCAAAAATAATCTGGCTTATAAAAAATGTACCTGAAATTAAAACAAGTCTAGATAGGAATGATGTAATATTTGGTACGATAGATACTTGGATAATTTATAAGTTAACTGGTACGTTTCAAACTGATGTTACAAATGCAAGTAGAACTTTAATGTTTGATATTGAATCTCTCCGCTGGAATGAAAATATATTGAATAAATATAATATCCCTGTAGATTCTTTAGCTAATGTTAAGCCTTCATTATCCGAGTTTGGATTTAGTAAAAATATACTTAATGAGATCCCAATTACAGCTGTAATGGGAGACCAACAAGCTTCCTTGTTTGGGCAGCATTGCTTTACAAAAGGAAATGTTAAAAATACTTACGGTACTGGATGTTTTGCTCTAACAAATACAGGTGAAGATATTGTATATTCTAAAAATGGTTTACTTACAACTATTGCCTATCAATATGGAAACGATAAACCTAATTACGCTATTGAAGGATCAGTTGCAATAGCGGGTGCTGGTGTTCAATGGTTAAGAGATAATTTAAATATTATAGAAACTAGTGAAGAAATAGAAAAAATAGCATTATCCGTGAAAGATAATGGTGGAGTTTATTTCGTACCTGCATTTTCTGGATTATTTTCACCTCATTGGGACCCAACAGCTCGTGGAGTATTAGTTGGTCTATCGAGACATTCTAATAAACATCATATATCAAGAGCAGTACTTGAAAGTGTTGCGTATCAAAGTTATGAACTTCTAGAATCAATGGAAAAAGATTTAGGCATAACTTTTAATGAATTAAAAGTTGATGGAGGCATGGTAGAAAACAATTTACTTATGCAATTTCAAGCTGATATATTAAATAAAAATATAGTAGCTAGAGAAATAAAAGAAATTACAGCATATGGAGCAGCTTTAGCTTCATATATATTTTTAAATAAAATAAATATAAATGAAGTCGATATTAAATTCAATAACCCTTCTTCTTGGGCTCCTAATATGAATACAGAAACAAGAAAGAATCATTTAACTAAATGGAATAAAGCTATAGAGAGATCAAAAAAGTGGATTTAATCAAATTAACTACTTACATATATATATTGTTTTTCATATATGCAGGTTTAAATCACTTCAGGCATCCTTATTTTTATGATTCGATTGTTCCAAGTTATATACCTTTCCCACGTACAGCTCATTTGCTAGTAGGAGTACTTGAGCTAATAATTCCATTATTTTTATTAACAAAATACAGAACAGTTGCTGCAATAGTAATGATTGCCTTCATAGTCATACTTTATTTGGGAAATTTACATGTATGGATAAATAATTTACCTTATGGTAAAAATTATTTTTCAAACGCACAACACACTGTAAGATTAATACTTCAAATTGTATTAATTTATATAACTTATATCATTTATAAATATGGTTAATAAAAAATTTCCAAATAATTTTATTTTTGGTACAGCTGTTGCTTCATATCAGGTGGAAGGTGGTATTTATAATAATGACTGGACTGCATGGGAGAATAATAAAAATTCAAAATGTGAAGAACAATGTGGTGAAGCCTGTAAACATTATGAGTTAATTGACACAGACATAAATTTACTTAAAACATTAGGAATAAAGGCTTTTAGATTTTCAATTGAATGGAGTAGGGTAGAGCCCTCAAAGAACAACTTTGACGAAAAAGAAATAAAACATTATATTGATAAAACAAAAAAACTTTTATCAGAAAATATATTACCTATTATTACATTCCATCATTTCACTACACCTCAATGGGTTTCTTATGAAGGATCATGGGCAAATAATAATGTTATAGGTTATTTTAATAATTATGTAGAAAAAATTATGACAAGTCTTCCTAAAGAAGTTCAATACTTTAATACAATTAATGAACCTGGAATATTTACATTTTTTGGTTATTTTTCAACTAATAAATTTCCACCAGGTATTGCCGATGAAAAAATATTTTTTAAGGCATCAAACAATGTTATAGAAGCTCATAAAAAAGCAAGAAAAACTATCAAGAAATACAATCCTAATGCAAAAGTAGGCATGACTCATGCTTTACAAGAATGGGAAGACGATGATAATAAAAGAATTAAACAATATCTTAAATATAATTTAGAAGATAAATTCCTTGAAGCCTCTAAAGATGATGATTTTATTGGATTACAAACTTATACCATAGTTAGATTTCCTAAAAGTATACTCTTATCAATTGCTACTCCTTTTTTATTAGATATCCCAATTATAAGAAGATTTATACTACCAAGAATTTTACAAATATTTGCTGGACGAAATGGAAGAATTGATACTGATACTCGCACAACCAAAATGGGCTATGAATATAGACCAGAAGCAGTCCTTTACAATATAGAACGTTTGACCAAGTTTTTTGATGGAAGAGATATTTTTATAACTGAAAATGGAATTGCAACTGATAATGACGAGGAACGAATTGAGTTTGTTTCTACAGTACTTAATGATATTCACAATTATTTAGATACAAATAAGAATGTTGTTGGTTATTTGTATTGGTCATTGTTAGATAATTTCGAATGGGATCTTGGTTATCAAATGAATTTTGGACTTGTTGAGGTTGATAAAGAAACATTTGAGAGAAAACCACATAAGTCAGCTATTTGGTTTGGTGAAATATCTAAAAATAACGAATTAGATATATAAAAACTGCTAAGTGCTTTATTAAATTTAAATAAAAAATGATATAATTCCATTTGTAAATAATAAATAGGAGAGCATTGACAGATAAAAAATATTTAGAAACTCATGAATGGTATTCAATTAATGATAACAATATTACTGTTGGTATATCAGATTTCGCACAAGGTGAACTTGGAGATATTGTATTTGTTACATTACCTAATGTAGGTCAAGAATTTAACAAAGGTGATTCAATGATAGAAATTGAGGCAACAAAAACTATCGCAGAAGCATATGCACCTATGGATTGTGTAATAACTGAAATAAATTCAGATTTAGATAGTCAACCAGAAGTTATTAATACAGATCCTTGTGGTACGGGCTGGCTTGTTAAAGCTGATATAAAAAAATTAGATGATACTGGAATGAGTTATCAAGAATATGAATCTTTCATATCTTAATGAATGATTTGCTAACCACATCCCTATATAAATTCCATCAAGAACAAAAAGCAAAAATGATAGAATTTGCAGGTTGGCTTATGCCTTTTTCTTATGAAGGAACAATTAAAGAACACAATTGTGTAAGAACTGAATCAGGTTTTTTTGATGTCTCACATATGGGCAGAATATATATAGAAAATAATGAAATAGAAAATGTTAATAAATTAATATGCTCTGACTTAATAAAATTAAAGAACACTAAAGCAATGTATTCAATATTTACTAACGAAGAAGGAAATGCATTGGATGACGTTATATTTTGGAAATTTGAAACGCACATAATATTAATATGTAATGCAATAAATAGAGATAAAATCACTACGCATTTAACTAATAATGAAATTTCATATAAAGATATTACATTTGAAACTTCATTGATAGCTATACAAGGACCTCAATCTATTGAATTATTAAAAACTTTATTAGAAATACCTGATAAATTTTCTACAAAAAATAATAAAACTTTTACATATGCAAGGACAGGTTACACAGGAGAAGACGGTCTTGAAATAATGTATGAAAACATACATACAGATCAAGTTTTAAAATTTTTAATAGAAAACAATATAAAACCATGTGGTTTAGGTTCAAGAGATACTCTTAGATTGGAAGCTTCTTTACCACTATATGGTTTTGAGCTTACTGAAAAAATATCTCCTGTTGAAGCTAATTTGAAATGGGTAATTAATAATAATGATAACTATTTAGGTAAAAATAAAATTGATGAGCATATCAAAACCGGAGAACATAAATATTTAAAAAAATTTATACTCGAATCAAAAAGAATACCTAGAACGGGTACAGAGGTAAAGAGTAATAATGTTTCCGGGGTTGTGACTTCTGGCAATTACTCACCAATTTTAGAAAAATCCATTGGTTTCGTATTATTAGACAGTCTTCCTGAAAGTGATTTATTAGAGTTTGATATACGTGGTAACTTATTAGAAGGACAAATAATAAATAAAAGGTTTTTAAGCTAATGTATGTACCACACTCTGACATTGACATTAAAAGAATATTTAAAGAGTTAAAAATTAATTCATTAGATGAACTATTTACGCATATACCCAAACAGCTTTTGTTAGAAAAAGGAATAGATGTAACTGATTCAATTTCTGAATTAGAAGCAATAGAATATTTTGAAAAAATATCCAAGAAAAATAAAACAGATTTAATATGTTTCGCTGGAGGGGGACATTATGATGTTTTCTTACCTCATACTGTTAAAACTTTAACTATGAGACCAGAGTTTATGACATCTTACACACCTTATCAACCTGAAATATCACAAGGAGTATTGCAAGCTTTATTTGAGTTTCAGTCTCTAGTGTGTGATTTAACTGAAATGGAATTAGCTAATGCTTCGCTTTACGATGGTGCTACATCAATTGCAGAAGCCATTTCTGTTGCTATAAATAAAACAAAACGAGATGGGGTAGTTATATCTAGTAGTTTTAATCCTAATAGTAAAGAAGTAGTTGATACCTTAATTGATTCAGATAAATTTAATATAAAATATATCACTCTCAAAGATGAAAGATTCCCAGATGATTATTTATTTACAGAAGATGATGCAGCGTTTGTTGTTAGTTATCCACATTACAACGGATCAGCACAAGATTTAACTGATTTAGTTAAGAGAGCTAAGGATAAAGGAGTTGTTTCTATCTGTTACGTGGATCCAACTCTTTTAGGAATATTAAAAACTCCTGGAAATATGGGATTTGATATTGTAGTAGCTGAAGGTCAGTCTATAGGAACACCGTTAT
The DNA here is from genome assembly GCA_902510995.1 of uncultured Candidatus Actinomarina sp. Classification (GTDB taxonomy): domain Bacteria; phylum Actinomycetota; class Acidimicrobiia; order Actinomarinales; family Actinomarinaceae; genus Actinomarina. Next base: position 12,545 of record CABXDL010000008.1, on the reverse strand, counting down.
CATACGGTGGGCCAACTGTAGGTTGGTTCGCTACTAAAAAAGAATTTGCAAGGTTAGTTCCTGGAAGAATAATTGGTGAAACTAGAGATTCAAATAATCTTAAAACTTATGTTATGACACTAAGAGCAAGGGAACAGGATATAAGAAGAGAAAAAGCATCATCAAATATTTGTACGAATCAGACATTAAATGCAATTGGGTCTGCAATACATTTATGTTGGTTGGGACCCGAAGGCATATATTCAATGGGTTATCATGCAATGCAAAAGGCAAATTATATGAAAAAATTGCTTATAGATAAAAAGGTTAATGTTATTAACAAAGATTCATCAATACGTGAATTCGTAATAGAAACAACGAAAGATCCTGAAATTATTATTGATTTAATGGCTGACAAAGGCATTCTTGCTGGAATAAAATATGATGACAATCATTTATTAATTGCTGTTACTGAGAAACGTACAAAAAAAGAAATAGATAAATATGTCGACAATTATATAGAGGTAAATAATGATTAGTGGTGGAAACGCAAGTTCACTACCTTTAGTAGGTGGTTTACCTGAGCCAACAATTAAAGAATTATCAAAACCTGGTAGAAGAGCTTTCAATTATCCAAAGCTAGACATTGATGAAGAGACAATAGAGCATGAATGTTTAAAGATTGAGAAAGCTCCATTACCTGAGGTATCTGAGCATGATTTAGTGATGCATTTCTCTAGACTAGCTCATCGTAATTTTGCTGTAGATTTAGGTTTTTATCCTTTAGGTTCCTGCACGATGAAATACAATCCTAGGTTTGCTGATTGGGTTGCTTCATTAGACGGGTTTTCCAATCTGCACCCAGCAGCTCCGCAAAAACAGACGCAAGGAGCCTTAGAAATATTAAATGTTTTGGAAGATTACCTAATAAAAATAACAGGTATGGATTATGCAAGCTTTCAACCACCAGCTGGAGCATCTGGTGAACTAACAGGTCTATTAATTATTAAAAAATATTTAATTGAAAATAACTTTGATAATAAAAAAAATATAATAGTTCCTGATTCAGCACATGGTACTAATCCTGCATCAGCAAAAATGGCTGGTTTTGAAGTTATAGAAGTTGCCACCAATGAAGAAGGTTTAATTGATGTTCAAGAATTAAAAAAATTAGTAAATGAAGATACAGCAGGTTTAATGTTAACTAACCCAAATACTGGAGGATTATTTGAAGAAGATATTATTGAAATAGCTGACATTATTCATAGTGTTGATGGCTTATTATATTATGACGGTGCAAATCTCAATGCAATAGTAGGCATATGCAGACCAGGCGATATGGGTTTCGATATTGTACATTCAAACTTACATAAAACATTTGCTACTCCTCATGGTGGTGGTGGACCAGGATCCGGACCAGTAGCAGTTAAAAAATTTTTAAAAGAATATTTACCTGGGCCTATAGTTAAGAAAAATAAAAAAGATTATGAATGGTACTTTCCTGACAAATCAATTGGAAGGATGCATGGATATCATGGCAACTTTCTAGTTGCTTTACGAGCATTGGCTTATATGAAATTATTAGGGAAAGAAGGTCTAGATACTCTAGGGTCATTTGCTGTATTGAATGCAAGATATTTGTCTTCAGTTATATCTAAAGTTTTACCATTAGCTTATACGAAACCTTGTATGCATGAATTTGTAAGCACCTCTAAAGAACTAAAAAAATCTCATAAAATTAAAGCTTACGATATAGGTAAGGCCTTATTAGATAAGGGATTTCATTCTCCAACAATTTATTTTCCGTTAATAATAGAAGAAGCATTGATGTTTGAACCAACAGAAACTCAAACAGTAGAAACATTAGATGAATTAGCACACACTTTAAATGATATTATTGACGATTTAAAAATTAACAATGATAAATTAACTCAATACCCTAAAAAACTACCTGTTGGGCGACCAAATGAATTAATTCCTGCAAAACACCTTACTGTTAACTGGGGAGATTTTGAACTTCTTGAAATTACTGAATAAGATATAGATATGGCTTTAACTAAATTAGAAATTGACAGAAGTATTAATTCATTGAGAGTTAATGCAAAAGAGTTTGCAGAGATTGATAATTTAAAATTAATAACAATGTTCGAAGAATGCATTCAAAATATTAAAAGTATTGCATATTACTGGGCGACAGTAGCAGCTAAAAACAAAGGAGTTACAAATACTATAGCTGAAGGAGAAGAGTGGTTAGGTGGGCCTTTTGCTTCAGTTTTCGCTTTACAATATTATATCGATACTTTGAAAGATGTAAGAAAACCATTGAATAAAAAACTATTTAATGATGTAAGTAATACTTATAAAGTATTTCCTAATAATAATTTAGAAAAAATATTTTTCCCATTCATTTCTGCAGAAGTAAAATTTAACAAAAATGTTAACTTTAATGAAATTGAAAATTATAGAGGATTTGCCATGAGATATCCTCATAAACCTTCAATAACTTTAGTTTTAGGTGCTGGAAATGTTTCATGTATACCGCTGCTTGACACTATTTTTCATCTAGTTACTAAAAGATCAGTTATTTATTTAAAGTTAAATCCTGTAAACGAATATCTCCTACCAGTTTATGAAAAAGTTTTTGAAAATTTTATTTCACTTGGATACATGATTGTTACAAAAGGTTCTACTGATGAATCAAAATACATGGTTGATCATAAAGGTATTGACCATATACATTTAACTGGTTCTGATGAAACTTATGAAAATATTGTTTATGGTAAAAAATTAAATGAAAATGATAAAAAACTAAAAACATTAAGTAAAAAAAATAATAAATCATTTTCAAGTGAGTTGGGAAACGTCACACCAATAATTATTCAACCAGGAAATTGGTCAAATTCAGAGATTAAACACCAAGCTAGAAAAATAGTTACTGCAAAATTAAACAACGGTGGTTTTAATTGTATTTCAGCTCAAATCGTAGTTTTACCAGAAGGATGGAAACATACAGATAAATTAATGAAATATATAAAAGATTACATGAAAAATATTGATGATAGATATTCTTATTACCCAAATAGTATTGAAAAACTAAATACTCTTGAAAAAGACACCAGTTATGAAAGATTAAATGATATTACATGTGCAACTCCACACTTATCAAGAGAGATTAAAGCCTATAGTAAATTTGAAACGAGTGAAGTTTGGGGTACCTCTATATATTTTAAGCAAATCCCTTTTACCAGTGATTTAGAGTACGCACAAAATGTAATCGATTATTGTAACAATACGTTATGGGGGAACTTAGGTGCTACTGTTTTATTCAAAAAGTACAAAAATAAGAAAAATAAACATATTACAGACCTCTACATTAATCAATTAAAATACGGAACAGTAGCTATAAATGAATGGTCTGCGATAGGTTTTATCATTCCTACATTGCCATGGGGTGGGTTTCCTGGGAATAAAGATAACGATATACAAAGTGGCCAAGATTTTGTTCATAACTCATTGTTTTTTGAATCTGTTGAAAATGGTATTGTTTATTCTAAATTTAGAATGTCAAATGTTATTGACCCTTTATGGTTTGTTACTAATAAAAAAGGAAAAAAAGTCTTCAAAAATTTAACTTATTTTCAAATAGATAAAACCATAATAAACTTTATTAAATTAGGTTTTTCTGCGATTCTATAAAAAATATAATATTTAAATAGGTATTAAGACGCTATTATAAAAATATGAAGAAATTAAGAGTTGTTTTACTTGTATTTATTATTTTATCTTGTTCTTCAACAGATAATAGTGATGAATTTTTAAACACCGATAATATAGAAATAGTATCAACTACAGTTCAATCTATCGAAAAAGAAGTAAATGATTCTTCTACTACATCACTCGCAGATATGTATGTATTTGATGAAGAAAAAATGTCACCATTTACAGGATTAGAGTTACCTCCTGAATTATGGTTAAAAAGGCCAAGAAGAATTTTAGCTTTTAAAATTGACAATAATCTAAACGCAAGACCACAGTCGGGTTTAGAAGATTCTGATTTAGTATTTGAAATATTAGTAGAAGGCGGAATGACAAGATTTCTTGCTTTTTTTTATGATAAAACAAGTGACTATCTTGGACCAATCAGATCAGCTAGGCCGACTGATCCAACTTTAGTAAGACCATATGGAGGAATCCTAGTAGTGTCAGGAGCTACTCCAGGATTAATACCCCAGATTAGAGAATTAGGTGTTGCTGTTTTAGAAGAACAACAAGCACCAGCTATGTTTCGTATAACTTCTAGAAATGCTCCACACAATTTATATGGAGATACAGAATTAGTTAGAAACTTAGTAGATGAAAAAGGTTATCCTTTTAATCCTCCTCCGGGACCAATATATGCATTTGGAACCAATCAAGCTAACTGGAATCAAGGTGCTAACAGAGTAACAATTACATATAGTGATTTTACAACAATCATATGGAAGCTTGATGGTACTGAGTATTCTAGATTTATTATAGACGGATACTCACCATCTAATGAAGCCGTTGCTCACAATGTAATAGATAGAAATGAAGATATACAAATATTACAAACTGAAACAATAGCTGTAATACAAGGTGCAATTTATATCGACGAAGCAACAACATTACCAAGTGTTTTAACTGTTGGTGTTGGTCCTGTTTATTTATTTAATAATGGTAATTACATTCAAGGAACGTGGAGAAGAAATGATATTAATGAACCATTTGAATTTTATGATGAAGAGCAGAATACTATTTATGTACCACCAAGTAATCAGTGGGTACATATACTACCTTTAGAAGCAGGTCAAATTAGCTGGTCAAGTAGCTAGAATATTTAAATAAAAATATATAACTCATATAGATTAGTTGGTAATGTATAAACATTTGAAAAAGCCTATTCATAAAAGTAAAATATATAAAAAAAGAAATAAAAAAAAACTTAGATCCGAACCACTTCATTTTAATAAGGGATACAAATATCTTTTTAAAATAAAAACAAATAATTATCCAATTACTAAAAATTTAAGAAAAAAAATTTCAAAAAAAGGTATTAATTTTTCTTCATTTAAAACACTAAAAAGTTTATCTATTATGCGTGTTGTTAAGTTATTTTCTATTATTTTTATAGTTTTAATAGCATTTAATTTAATTATTAATTACCAAAAACTAGAGAGAAATCAAATAGAAGTTACAACAACTAATACAATAATCATTGAAACGTTAAGCCCTACTACAACCATCGTCATTACTGATAACATTACAACAACTACGTTGGTAACAAAATATGAAAATTCAACATCTTTTATACCTAAAGAAGAAAATAATACTCCAATTAAAACTAACTTCATTAATAATATTGAAGATGCTCAAAGACAACTAAAAAAACTTTATATTTATCAAGGAAAAATTGATGGTGTAAATGGTTCATATACTCGATTAGCAATTAAAGAATTTCAAAAAAGAAGTGGTCTTGTTGAAGATGGTATATTAGGACCTAAAACAAAAAATGCATTAGAAAAAGGGAGTGATTCATATATAAACATAGGTGGCCAAGAAACAGTAGATTTAGGTTCTTATGAAAGTACAGATGAAACCAAGTATATACAAAATAAACTTAAAGAAGTGGATATATATACAGGAGATATTGATGGAATATATGGTTTTCAAACAATGCTTTCGCTTAAAGAATTTCAAAAAAGAAGTGGTCTTGTTGAAGATGGTATATTAGGACCTAAAACAAAAAATGCATTAGAAAAAGGTCAGGATGCTTTTATTACTAACCAAACAAATGAAGTAATTGTTGCTCCTGCTGAGGTTATAAACACAGAAACAACAACTAATGAAAATACAAATCTTACTGTTGATTTGATAAACTACAATCCAAATTCAACTTGCCTTACAGGATATGTTAATTATGAAGATATCTGGGTTCCCGATCCATGTTTCTATCCAGTTTTTGTATATAGATATGGAAATATTGCTCAGGTGAATTCTCAAGCTGAATTAGATGCTTATTTAAATCAAAATTGGTCACTAACAAAAGAAACAACATATTCATCTTTAGGTCCAGTACCGACCCAAAATTATACAGACGGTTACAATTCACCAGTTAACGGGCTACCTATGTCTGTCGGATCAAATAATTCTATTGTTATAGGTATTAAAAATGATAATAACGTAAATGCTCGACCTCAATCAGGGCCACAATTTGCTGATGCAGTTGTTGAAGTATTGGTTGAAGGTGGAATGACAAGATTTATTAACATATTTTACCAAAGTGATACAAACTATCATGGTCCCATTAGATCAGCTAGACCTACTGACCCTACAGTTTTAAGACCAGTAGGGGGAGTTTTAATTGCAAGTGGAGCGACAGGTGGATTAATACCTGAAATTATTGATATGGGTGTACCTGTAATAACAGACAGAAGACCAGAATACTTTCGAATTGATTCTAGAAATGCACCTCATAATTTATATGCTGATACTGTTAAGTTAAAACAGCATGCAATAAATAAAGGTTATAAAAAATATACAAACCCTCAACCATTATTTCCTTGGGGAGACCCATCTTTAGAAAACTGGACGAATAATTCCTACCTTAAATTAACTTTTTCAACTTTTACAACTACTACATGGACATGGAATGGTTCTACTTATCTTAGAACTTACTATGATGCATATAAAAATTCTGCAGATAACAATGTTCATTACTGGATAAATAATGATGGTACCCAAGGACAAATTTCTGCAACTACTATTATTGCATTATTTTGTGAACCTTATGTACATCCTCTTCAACTTCCTTCTGTAAAAACCGTTGGTGAAGGTAGAGCAATTATTTTACATAAAGGTAAATTGATTGATGCAAAATGGAAGCGAGGTTCTAATACGGATCCATTTCATATTGTCGATAATAATGACAATATATTGTATGTACCTAAAGGAAAAATATGGATTTCATTAGTTCCAAACACAAAAAATCCTTCTTTTGGTTAAATAACTTTACTTTTAGATAAAAAAAATGGTATTCTAATAGTGCGTTTCAATTAAGTGTGATACGCAGCCCTGTTGGGAAGCCCTCTAACGAGGGCTTCCGTTTTTTATAAACGTTCTTTTAAAATATCAAGAGAGTCGCCCCAAGTTATATCAGCAACATAAGCTATTAAATACTCACAACCTAAAGCTTCAAATTTATCTAGACTTTCAAAAACTTTATCTTTAGTACCAACTAGTGGTCTTTTAATAAAATAAGATTCGGGTATTGACGTTTCATTTGAGATTTTTTTAATTTTAGAATTTAAATCATTTGTATTTTCACCAATAATTACATTTGTATGTAATGTTCTTCCTATTTTATTAAAATCTCGATTAACATCTAGACAGTGTTTTTCTAATACTTCAGATTTATGTTTAAACCCTTCATGATTGACATCCCAATTTCCATAATCACCATATTTCGCTAATAATTTTAAAGTTACTTTCTCTCCACCTCCACAGACCCAAAGTGGAGGGTATGGTTTTTGTATAGGCTTCGGTTCATTTATCGCTTTATTAATTTTGTAATACTTACCATTGAATGTAGCTTCATCTTGTGTTGTCATTTCAATATAGATTAATAAAGCTTCTTCAAGCATTTTTAATCTTTCGCCATCAGTAGGGTAGTCGTAACCGTAAGCAGTATATTCTTGATCATACCAACCAGCTCCAATTGCAAAATCCAGTCTTCCATTTGACATAACATCAATATTTGAAGCTACCTTAGTAAGATATGCTGGATTGCGATAAGAATTACAAGTGCACATTTGACCTAATCTAATATTTTTTGTGGTTTGAGAAAGCGCTGCCATTAAGGACCAACATTCATATGTAGGCTGCAATGCAGGAGAGGGTACAGTATGAAAATGATCATAGACCCAAAGAGATTCGAATCCATACTTTTCTATTTTATTTGCAGATTCTATAATTTTATTCCATTGCTCATTAGGTTTAAGATTATTTAAATCCATTCTCCAACCTTGTGGAATGAATGCTCCAATTTTCATATATAAATTATATTATCTATAGTTTCGATTTTTTAAAATTTGAATTAAATCTGAGAGATCTTCAATATCTTTCCGCTTTTTAATATATCTTATTATTAAATATAAAAATAATGAGAGAAATAAAATTGATGAAACTGAGCTCAATAATGTAACTATAGCAATATTCATACACGTATTTCTATTCATACTTAATGCTGAATTTTCTGAATAGTCTATTTTATCTGTAATAATATCTATTAACTGACCACATTCTATTCTATGTTCTTTAAATTTAACTAGAGAAACTGAACTGTACTCTACATACACTATAGAAAAAATATTTATTACTGATATAAAAATAAATATCAATACAATCAATATTATATATTTTGATTTAAACATAACCAATATAAACTTTAACAAATGGACGAAATAAATATTTTAAATAGTCAATTAACTCGTATGAGACAAATGAATAATTTTTATCATAAGCAATTTCTATTAGATGTACGTTTGTTGTTCTTTTTTACAGTTATATTTTTCTACTTAAGTAGCATTAATATCAATGCACTTCTAATAATTCCATTTATATCTTTATTTGGTTCAGTGTTGTTGTCTTTTCATGCACATTATTTAATATTTACACGTAATTACAGTCAATTCTTAGAAGAAAAAATAAATAAAATTAATGGAAATGATTTATTAATTGCCCATAAATTAGAAAATTCTTATTTATTTCCCGTACAAGATAGGAAAATAGTAGTAGCTAAATTAGGTAGTAATTTTACTTGGTTTGGATTTGTAACTTTATTTATTACATTTCTTGGATTATCTGCTTATATTTTCGCTCTAAGAGAGCTAATTATCATTAAATACGATCTTATTTACTTATATTTTCTAGTAATAATAACTTTAGTTACATTATTTTTTGGTATATGGTGGTTTTTATTAGGAAATGGAGAAAAAAAGTTAGAAAAGGTTTTTTATGAGTACAGATAAATATGTAAAAATAATTGAAGGTATGGAATTTCCAAATGATACATTTGATGGTTTAATTGGTCACAAATTAGTTCGATTAGAAGAAAACTATGTTGAAACAAAATTAGAAATTAACGAATCACACTTACAACCATTTGGCTTAGTACATGGTGGCGTATACTCTGCAATGGCAGAATCTGCTATTTCCTATGGAGCGTCAATAAATCATAAATCAATTTGGGCTGGTATAAACAATAATACAGATTTTATTGCTAGTGCAACTAAAGGCACTTTAATACTTAAAGCTAAACCAATTAAGCTTGGAAAAAGATCTCAGCTGTGGGAAGCTGAAATATTTAATGACGATACGTTATGTGCTAAATCAACAGTGAGAATGTCTAATCTAGGAAATAAATGAACATTAAATTATTTATATTACTTATTTTAATATTTTCGTGTAGTGGCAACTATGATCAGGAACAAAATTACGGAGAATATGTTCCTAAAATATTTATGGGATCATCAGGTAGTTAAATATGAAAAAATATTTATATTTAGTAATTATTTTATTTATAAGTTGTTCAGCTCAAGAAGAAGTTGATGATAGTTATTTAGAAATAGAAAATATAGACAAGGAGACAGAAATGAATGAAGATAAAGTATATACATCAATACCAGAAATGAATATTGATTTAAATAAAAAATATACCGCTGTTATGAAAACAAATATGGGAGATATAAGTATTGAATTTTTTACAAATGATGCTCCTTTGACAGTAAACAATTTTATAAATTTATCAAAAGATGGATACTACAACGAAGTTATCTTTCACCGTGTTATCAACGGTTTTATGATTCAAGGTGGAGATCCAAGTGGTACCGGACATGGTGAAATGGGGAAATATCCTGGCTATAAATTTGAAGATGAATTAAATAATAAGCAACCTTATGAAAAAGGAATATTAGCGATGGCTAATGCTGGACCTAATACTAATGGAAGTCAATTTTTTATTATGCATGTAGATTATCCACTACCGTATCAATATACAATTTTTGGAAAAGTTACTGACGGATTAGATATTGTTGATAAAATTGCTTCAGTTGAGACAGCAGAAGGAGATAGGCCTGTTAGTGATGTTGTGATTGAAAGTATTGAAATTAAAGAGAATTAAGTATTTTTAATGACTTTGTAGAAAGCAACCCTCCAGCTACTCCTTTATTATTTTTACTTATATACTTCTTATTGAACGCTTCTTTAGTTATATTTTTTATATAACCTTCTGAATAATCTAATAATGTAGATAATCTATTAGACACGTTATCTCCATAGTTACGAGATTCATGCTGATAAATATAAGAATATAAAGAAAGAAAGGTATTCCTATCTTTTATATTTCTATTTTTAATATCTTTCACAATTTTTTTATAATTTAAATTATCGTTTAAGTTACCTTTAGTTTTTTTATTAAAGTCTTTTATATCTAATTTTTTAAATGAATATATAGCTTTTAAAGCTTTCTTAATTAGAGTATGTATATTTATAGCCCTTATATCTGTTGATGAAATTTCATAATCTTTTGTATTTAAAATCTTTAAAGATACACATTTCATCTGGTATGGGTTAACAATATCAAATCTCATAAAAATACTATGATTTTTTAGCTCATTATTAAACTCAACGTCTATATATTTACCATTTAATATGATATTTATATTTTTTCTCATGTACTAATTAAAACATAATATTTACATTTTCTCTTACTATAAAAATAGATAAGAATTGTCATTAATATTAAGTAAATGAGTATAAGAATTAGACTTCCTGATAAATCAGTAAGAACATATGAAAAAGAAATTACTGGTTATGAACTTGCTTTAGATATAGGAAGAAACTTAGCAAAAGATGCAATCTGTATTGAAATTGATGGAACACTGACAGATCTTCACCAGACAATATCTAGTGACGCTAAATGTAAAATATTTACACAAAAAGATCAAACTGCTTTAGAAATCTTAAGACATTCATCAGCTCATATTCTTGCTCAAGCTGTGATTAATATATATCCAAATACACAGTATGGAGTAGGGCCAGCAATTGAAGATGGATTCTATTATGATTTCTTATTCGAAAACAATATAAGCGAAGATGATTTATCAAGCATTGAAAATGAAATGAATAATATAATTAGTAAAAAACAAACATTTATAAAAGAATATACAAATACTGAAAAAGCAACAGAACTTTTTAAAGATCAAAGATTTAAGAAAGAGTTAATAAATACTGCGGATAAAGAAGAGGGAGTTGACAATAATGAAGTATCCATTTATAAAAATGATAAATTTAAAGATTTATGTAAAGGTCCACATATTCCTAATACTGGATATCTCAAACATTTTAAATTAACAAAAGTTGCAGGAGCTTATTGGAGAGGTAAAGAAACAAACCCACAATTGCAAAGAATTTATGGAACATCTTGGTTTACGAAGGATGATTTAAACAAATATCTTACACGTCAAGAAGAAGCTGAAAAAAGAGACCATAGAAAAATAGGTAAAGAATTAAAATTATTCACAACTGCCGATGAGTTAGGTCCAGGTCAATTTTTATGGCAACCAAACGGAGCAATTCTTAGAAATGAAATAGAATCTTTTAGTAAAAAAGCTCATATTAAAAATGGTTATGATTTTGTTAACACTCCACATATAGGTAGGTCAATATTATGGGAAACATCAGGTCATCTATCTCACTATAAGGAAGGCATGTATCCAGCATTGAAAGATGACAATGCTGATGATGAATATTATTTAAAACCTATGAACTGTCCCTTTCATATTCTTGTATATAAAAATGATATAAGATCTTATAGAGAATTACCTATAAGATATTTCGAACTTGGATCAGTATATAGAATGGAAAAAACAGGTGTCCTTCATGGTCTACTAAGAGCTAGAGGGTTTACACAAGACGACGCACATATATTTACAACTACTGAAGATTTAAACAATGAAATATTAAATTTATTAACATTCTCAATAAAACTTCTTAATTGTTTTGGTTTTGAAAATATTGAAGCAGATTTATCAACTAGACCAGAAGACTCAATAGGTGAAGATAAAGATTGGGAAATTGCTACTCAAAGTTTAGAGGATGCATTAAACATACAAAAAATTTCTTATAAGATTGCACACGGTGAAGGAGCTTTTTATGGACCTAAAATTGACTTACACGTAAAAGATGCAATTGGTAGAAGATGGCAACTAACAACAATTCAAATTGATTTTGCTCAACCTGATAATTTCTCATTAGAATACATAAATTCTGATAATAAAAAAGTTACACCTGTAATGATTCATCGAGCTCTTTTAGGATCTATTGAAAGATTTACAGGGATTCTTACTGAACATTATGCTGGAGTTTTCCCTGGTTGGCTTGCACCTACTCAAGTAAACATATTAACAATTGGAAATGTAGATGATTATCTAAAGACAATTACTAAAAAACTAACTAATTACAGGATAAATATTGATGATAGAAATATA
>CABXDL010000007.1 GCA_902510995.1 uncultured Candidatus Actinomarina sp. | reverse complement strand
TTTTTTATTAAAACACTAGTTGTTCCAAGAAACATTCTTCTAGTGCCTTTATGAAATTTTTTATCAGTTATCTTGTTTTTGAATTTAACAAATAATAAATTAGTAAAACTAATAGTTTCATTTGTTAATAAATTTCCTTTTTTTGGGAACTTTTTATTAATTTTTTTCAGAGAGATAGCGATTCTTTTTGAATTCAAACTATCTTCATAAGATTCATTTATGCTTTGCAATTCTTTTACTTCTAACTTTCCTCCCTCAGAGGAATAGTAAATTTTATCTGTAGTAAAATTTGAATTTGCTGTACCTGTAATAACTCGACCAATTCCCTCAATAATAAAGCTTCTGTCTATCCACATCGAAGCATTGTTTTCTTTAAACTTACATTCTTTAATAAATTCAACGATTTCTTTAATTATTTTGTCCCTTTTAGAATTTTTTAAATCAAATTCAAGAACTTTATAGTTTAAATTTTTTAGTTTTTCTGATTGTTTACCTAAGTCATCATATTTTGTCAAAGGTTCTAATAAGTCTATTTTTGTGTAAACAAATATAAAATTTTCTTTACCTAGTTCAATTAGCGTATTGAAGTGTTGTTCTGATTGTTGAGACCAGCCTTGAGTTGAGTCAATTATAAATAAAATTACATTTGCATTTGAAAAACCAGAAACAGTATTCTTAAAAAAATCACTATGTCCTGGTACATCAACGATAGAGTATGTTTGATTCTCGTTCTTAAAATACGTATAACCTAGATTAATTGTTAAACCTCTTTTTTTTTCCTCAGCTAATCTATCGGTTTCTTGATTTGTTAGAAAGTTAACAAATGTTGATTTCCCATGATCTACATGCCCTGCTGTCGCAAGTACTGTCATACTTTGTTTAGCAATTCTATTATTTTTTTGTCATTTTTTACTGAACAGCTTCTTACGTCGATTATTATTTTATCTTCAGAAACTCTTGGTACTAGAGGAGTGTCTTGATTTGATAATATTGTCAAAAGATTATCAATATTTTGATTACCAATACTAATTACTGGTGTCAAAAGTTTTTTATCAGGCATTGTACCTCCACCAATTAAGGACTCACTATCCACAATCTCATGATTCATTTTTATTTCTTTTGAAATATTTTTGACTCTTAATAGAATATCTTCGTAGGTCATCAATAAAGAAGACCAAATAGGAATTTCTATTTCATTTTTTTCTATGTATTTATTAACAGTATTTTGTAACTCAAAAAGAATTAATGGAGAGCATCTATATGTTCTAAATAAAGGATTATTTTTAATATCCTCAACGAGCTTTTCCCTCCCAGCAATTATTCCTGCTTGAACTGAGCCGAATAGCTTATCTCCAGAAAACATAACTAAATCTGAACCTTCTGTTAAAGATTCTTGAACCGTTGGCTCGTCATCAAAGATATTTACTTGTTGTGACTCTAGAAATTTTCTATCAACCACAAGTCCGCTCCCAAGATCATGAAAAAGTTCAACATTATATTTTTTTGAGAGAGTTTTAAGTTCTTTGATTGAAACTTCTTTTGAAAAGCCTTCAATAGAAAAATTAGACCTGTGAACTTTAAGAAGAAGAGAGTCCGGGTTAGATTTTAATGCTTTTTCATAATCCTTAACATCTGTTTTGTTAGTTGTTCCAACTTCTTTAAGTTTTAAACCACTAGATTCAATTATTTCAGGCAATCTATAAGAACCCCCAATTTCAATTAATTCTCCTCTAGAGATAATTACAGACTTTACTTCAGAAGTTTCTTTTATAGTTTTTAATGCAATAAATAAAGAGGCAGCATTATTATTTACAAAACAAACATTCTCAGAGTTAAGTAGTAAATTCATAGAAGAAGTTAAGTATTCATTTCTCTTTCCTCTGTTGTGTTTGTCTAGATCATATTCGATATTTGAAGCATCTCCAGTAAATTCAGGGTTAATTTGTGCTCTTCCTAGGTTTGTATGAAGTAAAGTACCTGTGCAATTAAGAACACTTCTTTGAATTTTTTTTTCTAGCAAACCAATATTTTTCTTATACTCACTTATTGCATTCTCTTTACTTATTTTTGAATTTAAAATATTTTTAGCAATTGAAATAGATATTTCTCTTGGGAGGTTTGATTCAAATTCTTCAACTAAATTATTTACTGATATATTTTCCATCAAATTTAAACTTCTACCTCTAATTCCTCAAGAACTTTAGCCAACCTTCCGGTACATGTTTCATCAGATACTGGAGGTAGAATTTTTATAATTGTATTTACTAAATCTTGTATAGCTTTTTTAGTAGGAGTTTCTTTTTCTTGTAAAAGAACAGGGGTTCCATTTTCTGCCTCTTCTATTGAGTCTTCACTTATTGGTATTTTGTTTAGTAATGGTATTCCAAATTTTTTAGAAAGATCATTTCCACCACCTTCTCCAAAAATATTATATTTATTTCCATCCACTGATTCAAAATAAGACATATTCTCAACAACACCTAAAAGAGGAATAAAACTTCGCTTTGCCATATCGGCCACTCTAGTTGCTACTTTCTGAGCGCTTGATTGAGGTGTTGTAACAACAACCAATTCTGTTTGTGGCAAAAGCCTACCTAAAGCCATTTGAATATCACCTGTACCTGGTGGCATGTCAATTACGAGATAATCAAGGTTTCCCCATTCAACATCAAATAAAAACTGTTCAAGTGCTTTGCTAAGCATAAGTCCTCGCCACATCAGAGCGGTATCTTCATCATCAGTTATCAACCCAGTTGAAACAACTTCAAGCCCGCCTTTTTTGAATGGAACTATTTTTTTATCTTTATTTGCTTCTAGCCTTCCTTCTATTCCTAATAATCTTGGTATTGAGAATCCCCAAATATCTGCATCAAGTAGGCCAGTTGTAAACCCTAAACTTTCTAGCCCCACTGCAAGGTTTGTTGATATAGTAGACTTTCCAACGCCGCCTTTACCACTTCCAACTGCTATTACTCTCGTTCGACTATTAATGTTTGTTGGAACAGCTTTATCTCGAGCATTTTTTCTAGCTATTGTCATAAGAGAAGATCTATCTTCTTTGCTCATTTCAACTACATTTATATAAACTTCTTCAATATTTTCAATTAATTTAAGCTTTCTTTTAATTTCTGTTTCAATTTGGTTTCTCATAGGGCATTCAGCAATTGTTAAAGCAAGGTCTATTGTTACTTCAGAATTTGTATAAGTTATATCTTTAACCATGCCTAAATCGACAATATTTACACCTAATTCAGGGTCCATAACATTTGATAAGTGTTTTAAAAGAATATCATTTTGTAGCATACTGATATCTTATTATGGGAAATGTACTTATAATAATAAATTTTTACAAAATCCAGAATTTGGTATAATTGATTTATGGATATACAAATAAAATCATCAAGAGTAGTTTTAGCTACCGATAGTGCAGTAAAGAAGCTTAAAGAACTTAAGCTTGCTGAAGATTCAGAAAATAGCTTCTTAAGAATGGGAGTTAAGCCAGGAGGTTGTTCAGGTTATTCTTATGAAATGTTTTTCGACACTGAAAAATTTGATGGTGATTCTATTGAAGAATATGATGGCGTTGAAATAGTAGTAGATACTGAAAGCGCATCCCACATTCAAGGTGCAACATTAGATTATAAAGAAGGTTTAATGGAAACTGGATTCTCAATAGACAATCCAAATGTTTCAAGAACTTGTGGTTGCGGAAATAGTTTTAGTTAAACTTATATCCAACTGAATGAACAGTTTTAATCCAGTCTAATCTTTTTTCACCTAGTTTTGATCTCAGTCTTCGAACGTGAACATCTACTGTTCGAGCGCCTCCAAAATAATCATATCCCCAAACTTTTTCCAGAAGTTCTTCTCTTGACCAAACATTTTCTTGATTTTCAATAAAGAATTTTAATAATTCATATTCCATATAAGTTAAATCTAAAAGTTCATTATCTATTTTTGCTTCATACGTTTTTAAATTAATCACGAGATCTCTAAACTCTAATTTTTCTGAACTGCTATCACCTATAAGAGAATTGATTCTTGCATTTATCTCACTAACGCGACTCTTGTTAGAAATAACCTCAATCTGGTCATTTCTAATTAAATCAATGGTTTGATCAAATTCCTTATTGTTAGAGATAATTAGAGTAGGTATTGGCTTACTAGAGCTTTCAATATCTGATAGATTTTTCTTTGTTTCTCCATATTTAGATAATGAAGTTAAAACAATATCAACCTCATTTTGATTATTAACTTTCTTTAAAGTGAGTTTTTTAATACCAATATTCTTAAATATTGTTAAAAAAT
This sequence comes from uncultured Candidatus Actinomarina sp., assembly GCA_902510995.1. Lineage (GTDB taxonomy): Bacteria > Actinomycetota > Acidimicrobiia > Actinomarinales > Actinomarinaceae > Actinomarina. The sequence goes on along the minus strand of CABXDL010000007.1, from coordinate 42,775 downwards.
CACTATGTTCTTTATCTAAATTTATATATCCATTAACCATAATCTTGAAACAAAATATTAATATCTAGAAATTCCAAATATTCAAAATTGATACTACATTAGTAAATATGAAAATAAAAGCAGAATATATATGGATAGATGGTAAAACTCCTACTAGTAAATTAAGGAGTAAAACAAAGATAATAGAGCAAGGATCAGAGCCACCAATATGGGGTTTTGACGGTTCAAGCACAGAACAGGCAACAGGAGATAATTCAGACTGTGTTTTAAGACCTGTATCAACATTTAACGACCCTATAAGAGGTGGAGAAAATATATTAGTTTTGTGTGAAGTTTTAAATGTTGATATGACTCCTCATGTCTCAAATACAAGAGCGGGATGTGTGGCAGCTGCTGAAAATTTTGCTGAGTTTGAACCAATATTTGGCCTTGAGCAGGAATACACTTTTTATGAGCAATCTTATGATTCTCTAAAAGTTGGACAACCATTAGGGTTTCCACCGTCAGGATATCCAGCACCACAGGGAGGCTATTATTGTGGCGTTGGAGCCGATGAAGTTTATGGAAGAGAGATATCTGAAGAGCATGCTTCTGCATGCATGATTGCGGGTTTAGAGATTTCTGGTACAAATGCAGAAGTTATGCCTGGACAGTGGGAGTATCAAATAGGCCCTATTGGAGCACCAGATATTGGAGACCAAATATGGGTTTCAAGATGGTTACTTTACAGGATTGCTGAGGATTACAATATTTCAGCAACACTAGACCCAAAACCAGTAAAAGGAGACTGGAATGGAGCTGGTATGCATACAAACTTTTCTACTAAACAAATGAGAGAAGATGGAGGATATGATGCGATTGTTGAGGGCTGTGAAGCATTGGGCAAGAATGCAGAGCTTCATGTAAAAAACTATGGTGCCAGAATTGAAGAAAGACTCACTGGAGATCATGAGACACAAAGGTACGATACCTTTTCTTATGGAGTTAGCGATAGAGGAGCTTCAGTTAGAATTCCTTGGCAAGTAGAGGTTGATAAAAAAGGATACTTAGAAGATAGAAGACCAAATGCAAATGCAGACCCTTACGTTATAGCTATGTTAATGATTGATACTATTTGTTCTTAAGCTTTTAGCTAGAAGTTGCTGAAGCAATAGTCTCTTCAATCTTTTGTTGGAATAAAGCTAAATTTTTATTAAAAGAATCTAGAGCAGCAGCCCTTCTTTCACCAGTATCTGATGAGGTTAACCCTTCAAGCAATTCTTTGGTATCTTCATAAATTAAGCTAGCTAGAACTTTCAATTCATCGTGACTAGTTACTAAATTAGCAAAAGTATTAGGAGGCCCTGGTTCTGAGACAGTATCTACGAATTGTTCAGCATCTTCTATGAATTTTGCAAATTCATCTTTAGCTTCTTGATAAGAGTAAAGCTCATCATCCCATTTTTCATTAGCTTCTAGAACAGTCTGCCCTAGTTCATCAGATTGAACTTTTTCTCCTTGAATTTCTTCAAGATATGTAACTACTTCGAGAGGCAATGTAGTTGTTGTAGTCGATGTTGTAGTTGAATCTTCAGTTACTTCCTCTTCAATTACTACAATCTCTTCTTCTACTGCAGAAATATCAAGATCGTTATTTGTTGCTACTCTATTTACAAATGTATAAGTAGTTGCAATCATTCCGATAAGAACTAGTGGTAATACCAATCTTCCTGGTTTTGGGTCCGGGTTAAATGTTTCCATATATTACAGTTTATCAAAGATGTTAATAATGTCTTGATTTATTGATTCCCACCCTACATCTTCTTCTTTTGTGATCGTTACAAAACCAGGACCAAAAAAAACAGAAGATACACCTTCTATTTTATATAAATTTATTGAAAGATCATGTTGCTGTAGTTCAAGATTGGACTGATCAAGTGCAGTTTGGTCAATTACTATTTTCTTTGCATTTGGATTTGGTGTATCAATTAATTCCATAATTACTATTTATTTTAATAGAAAAAACATTAATATATTACAGTATGCAATATGAGAGATTAACAGACAACAAAGTGAATTTTACCTTTCAATCAAAGAATTTTCTTAGTATTTTTGGGCTCTACCTTTTTTCATTAGGGACTATATTTTCGGGATATTCTATCTACTTATTACTCGAGGCTACAGAAAGAGTACAAAGAAGCATTATTACCTGGAGTGGCCAAGGTTTATTTTGGTGTCTTATATTATTTTTTATGGCAATATTCATTTTATTTATACCTGTTGAGTTTTTAAATGTATATAAAATATATAATTCAACGTTTAAAGATCTAATATTTAATATTATTTATTCAATTGGAATATCATTATTTTCCTTAATTATCTTCCAATACTTCATTAGTTCTGATTCATTGATATTGAGCGATATTTCATCAATTGGTAAGTCAGTTTCATTTTCTGGTTTTATTGCAGTCCCATTAATATTATTTTTGCAACATACTATTAGAACTTCATCTATCTTTATCAATAGATTATCTTATAGTTTTACTTTGCTAGTTTGGATAATTTCTTCACAAATTTTCTTATAAATTACATTTCATCAACTGGTTCTAGACCAAGTGAGTTAAATACTAAATTAATATTATCCAAAAAATATTTTGTTAGAAGAAGCTTAGAAGTTTTCAATTCATGATTATCTAAACTTAATATATTTTCTTCCTGATAAAAAACATTAAATAGATTACAAACTTCATATAAATAATTAGCAAGATGATGAGGCTCATTAAAAGTTATTGATTGTTTAATATAGAGTTCAAGATTTAGAAGACTAATTATTAAATTTCTTTCTGAAATAGTTGATATAGATAGTTCTTTATTATCTAAGTTTATTTTAGATTTGTTTAATATTTTTTTAGCTCTAACTTGTGCGTATTGAATATAGATTCCTGTTTTACCTGAGATATTTGTAAACTTTTTTATATTAAATTTATAATCTGTTTTTCTATTTGTTAACAAATCACTATAAGTTAATACAGTATTAGTTAATTTATGAATTGTTTCATTATCTATATTTTCATTAATCTTATTAATATATTTGAAAGTATCATCATAAAGTGAGAGTAATTTTTTAGTTCCACCATCTCTTGTTTTGAAGGGCTTACCTTCTTCATCATTAATTGTTCCAAAATCGACATGTGTAAAGTCTCTTTTTTCAAAATTAAAATATTCAACTGTTTTAAACAATTGTTCAAAATGTAGTTTTTGCCTGCTGTCAACAACATAAAGTGTTGTATCAAAGTCATTGCTATCTAGCCTATCAAGTATAGTTGCGAGATCTGTAGTTAAATATAAATAAGATCCATCTGATTTAGTAATTAAGATTTTTGGATCTGCATCTTCGGTGCTTACAAGCGCTCCTTCATCATAATCAACTTTCCCTTCTTTCTTTAGGGATTCAATCATGGGTTCAATTAGATGATTAACACTGCTTTCTCCATGCCATAAATCAAAATCATGATTTAGAATTTTTAAAGTTTTTTTAAGATCTTCTATAGAAATTTTTCTTAAGAATTCCCATTTATTTATAACTTCTTTTTCTGATTGGTTTAGTTTCTTATTAATAATTTGAGCTTGTTTTTTAAATTCTTCTGAGTTTTTATATAAATCAGCAGACTGAGGATAAATATCGATTAATTGATCTGCTGAAAGGGATTTAATATCAATTTCATTTAATTCGCAGAAACTAATAATTTGAGCAACTGGCATTCCCCAATCTCCAAGATGTATATCTGTGGTTACTTTATTTCCAATTAGTTCATTTAATTTCTTTAAGCTTCTACCAATATTAAGGGATCTTAAATGGCCAACATGTAATGGCTTCCCTATATTTGGCCCACCATAGTCAATGAGTATTCTTTTAGAGTCCTGTACTAAATTGGTTTCCTCTAAGTTATTAATAAAACTAGAAATTTTATTTAAATTAAGTTTTAAATTTATAAATAAGTTATCAGCAAATTCAAATTTTTCGATATTGTTTGATTGACTTAAGATACTAGAAAAATTTTCAGAGATAGAATTTATTTTTTCATGATTTTGATATTTAACTAAATTATTTATTTGATAATCAAAATCTGCAGTTTTCGATATTTTAAAATCTATTTCTTCAAATATTTCATATTTTTGTAAATTTTCTTCCAGTTCAGAAAGAAGTTCTTGTAATATTTTCATATATTATTTTATTCTAATTACTATTATTTTTTCCAAATAACTGTTTTACAAAGAAAAATACAAAAAATGGAATATCTATCGCGTATCTTCTAAATAGCCTTGTTGGCTCTTGAATTAATCTTAATATCCACTCAAGACCAAAATTTGCAACAATTTCAGGTGCTTTAAATTTAGTTCCAGCTACCCACTCAAATACGGCACCAACTCCTACGAAATTATATTTTAAATTCTTCTCGTTGTTTAATTTGTTAATAAAAACTTCTTGCTTTGGAAAACCCAGAGACACCCAGATAATATCAGCTTCAATATTGTCAAAATTATTTTTATAATCTTTGACAAGTTCTTCTGGTTCCAGATATTTTGGGGAAAGGTAACCAGAAATATTTACATTTGGATAAATATTTTTTATATTCTTAATCATTAACTCAACAACATCTTTATCATTTCCAAAGAAATAATGCTTAGTGTTTGATTCAAGGCCATGCTCTAAGGTTTTCATAAAAACCTTATACCCATCTACTCTAAGATGCTTCTTCTTCGAAAAAATTGATAGTAATTTTGCTACAGGAAACCCATCTGCTGTTTTTATAGTAAAATTCTCAATAACTTTTCTAATATGTCTATCTCTTGCACATCTAACCAATGTATTTGCATTACATATTGCTACTAAGTTACCCTTGGTTGTTGTTAGTATTTCAGCTAATTCGTTGATAGTTATTTCAGTTATATTTGTTTGAAATATCTTAGTGGTTTTCATTATGGAACCTATTATAGAAAGTATAAAAATTAGATTAAAAGAAATTCCTGCGCCTGTGGCTCAATTGGATAGAGCATCTGACTTCGGATCAGAGGGTTGGGGGTTCGAGTCCCTCCAGGCGTGCTCTAATTTAAGAATTTAAGAATATTTTTTGTTCTAGCCTCTAACGTTATTGAACTTAATTCATTTATATTAAGTGGTTTGGTGTTTTGAGCATTATTTAATGCATTAAAGAAACTTTTTTCATCGTCTAAATCATAAAATGAGATTTTATTAGCATAAGGTAACGCCCTGTGAGAGGGAAAGTCTACAGCTATCACATTTAAATTTCCATAAAGATATTCAAAGTATTTAAGTGGAGAAGTGAAATTATAAGAGTGCGAATTTTCTTGAGAATTAACTAATAAACCAAAAGATGATTTTTGTATTATTTCTATGGTTTCCTTTCTATTAAGTCTTCCGTGGACTTTAATCGAACCGTTAAGGTTATTCTCATCTACAATTTTTTTTAATTTTTTTGCTTGTTCTTCTGGGCCTCCAACTACATCTAAAGAAAAAGTTCTATTTAAACCAATTGAAGAAAAATATTTAATAATAGACTCAAGTCCTCTTGACTTATTAAATCTTGATAAATTACCAACGAAGATAATTGAATTTTGTATTTTTGCTATCTTACTTGATGAAAAAATTTCAGAGTCTACACCGTTATGAGCTATTAAAGAATTTTTAGGATGTTTATAGAACTTACTTAGATTATCATTTAAGAAAATTAATTTAACATTTTCATAAAATTTGATTTTTTTGATTACATAATTTCTAACTTTAGAAGTTTGATGACATTCAAATACAACCTTTAAATCTTTTCTAGCTAAGAAGTAGGCAACCCAATCTGAACGAGTAAAAAATTGAGTATTCTCATCATATACATTTATTAAATCACCAGTAATGGCTTTAGCCCAAAGGAAATGACTTATATGAAATGATATAGCTTTAAAAAATCTAACTTTTCCATGAGGGTAAGGATGCCTTACCCCCACACAGTTAAAGTTTTCTGTGAAATCATAAAATTTATGTAAAGTTTCAATTTCGTCAGTGCTTTCTACACTTCTTAATGGGAAAAACAGGTCAACTTTTATTTTGTTTTTTATAAAATATTTTATATTTGATATTGTTTGCAGGCTATTTGCTGTATCAGCAGGAAAAGTTTGGTAAGTAATATATACAATCTTATTTAACATTTCTATCTTTAATTGAGTATATGAGCCATAAACACATAAAATAACTTTTTAAAAAAACTCTATTGATTATTAATACATCTTTATATTGATAAAATTTATATATATGAAAGCAGATCCAGGATATTTTGGACCAAAGTCTATGATGTGGAAAGTAAATAAAGAAATAACAGTTCTTTTTGGTGGAGCAAGAGCTTTGTTGATGCATGCTGCCCATCCTTTAATTGCTGCTGGGGCAAGACAAACTTCCTTCTACCAGAGAGACCCATGGAAACGATTGATTAGGACCTTATCATTACAAAATTCAGTTACTTTTGGAACAAAAGAAGAGGCAGACGAGAGCGCTTTAAGGATTAATAAACTTCATGAAGTCATTAAAGGCAAAGACGAGGTGACAGGGGGTAACTATGATGCACTTGACCACGAACAACTTTTGTGGGTTCATGCTTGCTTACAAATTTCTTCAATATATTTTTATGAAAAAACAGTTAAAAAATTAACAGAAAAACAAAAAAATCAATATCACAAAGAGAACATGAAGGCTGCAGAATTGGTATTAGTTGATAAGAACTTAACTCCAAAGACACATAATGAATTAAGAGACTGGGTCATTCAAAAATCTAGAGAAAAAGATTATATTCTACTTACTGATGTTGGAAGGGATGTAAAAGAAATAATTGCTGGAGGTCCTGTCCCTATACACATAAAACCAATATGGCCGTTCATTGCTTTTACTGCTTTTAATTCTCTTCCTGAAGAATTTAAAGAAATATACGGGATAAAAAATACAAAATATAAAAAGCTTCTAGTTAACTTTAACTTATCATTATTAAAAATTATTAGACCTTTTTTGCCTCCATTTTTTAGACTTATAGCTCCTGCAAGGTGGGCTCAGCAAAGAATAAAAAGAAATCCAGGATTAAAATTTAAAGATAAATCAAAATTATAAATAACTTATAATTTCTTATATGGAAAACAATAATTGGTCTGAGATATCAAAAGAAGTTTCAGATGTTACAAAAAAAATAAAAAATAAAGTTGATAATGAAGATTTAGTTGAGGATTTAAAAGATTCATTAAGAGATACTATTGAAAATACTTCAGATCTTTTTAAGAATATTTTGTCTTCAATAGAATCGACCATAAAGGATGAGCAGATAAAAAATGAAACAAAGGATATTGTTGAAAAAATAAATAATGAACTGTTAGTTTCATTTAGACAAGTTAGTAAAAAGATAACAGATGTGTATGATTCTAAAATAGAAGAAGAATAATAATTATTTTTTTCACTTAAATTCTTTTTAAGGTACTATTCTTTATTATTTGATAGGGTCGGTAGCTCAATTGGTAGAGCAGGAGCCTTTTAAGCTCAAGGTCGTGGGTTCGATTCCCACCCGACCCACAGCTCTCTACAGTCCTTTTATTTTCTTAGAAAATATAGCAAGCGGAGTTCTTAAGATAATTTTTAAATCTAAATAAAGACTCCAATTTTCAATATATTCAATATCATATTTATACCAAGTTGAAAAATCATCGGTATTTCTTTCGTTAATTTGCAATAGTCCTGTAATACCAGGAAGAACATTTAATCTTCTCATGTAGCTAGTGTCAAAAAGTTTAGTGTCATCATCAAATAAAGGTCTAGGTCCAACTATTGACATATCTCCTTTAAGTACATTTATGAATTGAGGTATTTCATCTAAACTAAATTCTCTAATAAATTTGAGCTTTTTTATTATTCTTGGGTCATCTTCAATTTTAAATAATGGACCTTTTCCTTTATTTAAATCTTCCAAAGAGTCTCTTAATTTGTGAGAGTCTTTTTTCATTGTTCTAAATTTCAACATATTAAAGTGATTGCCATGTAAACCTACTCTTCTTTGTTTAATAAAGAATGGATATCCATCAGTTATTAATATTAAAAAGATAACTAATAGAGAAATTGGTAAAAACAAAATTACTCCAAAAATTGAAAGCACTATATCAATAATTCTTTTTAATATATATTTTGAACCATATTGCACATCGTTATTAAAATAAATAAGATTTCTTCCGTCTATCAATTCATATCTATAAATAAATTTATTTTTAAAATTCAGCTTATTTTTAGAGATCAACAATATTTTTTTATTTAATAGAATCAAATATTTTTCAATTTTCTCGTTTATTGTTTTTATAGTATCTAAATTTATAATTATTAAATTAATCTTGTTTTCTTTATTAATTTTGTCTATTTTTTTTATTAAATTATCAGGGTTATTGAAATTTCTTATATTAAAAGAACCTATATTTTTTCTAAATGTTAATAATCTTAAGTTTCTAAAATTTGAATTATCATCTAAGTTGAATGTTATAAATGCTTCATTTGTTACAGACCTTCCTAATAATGAAGAAATAAATTCTGTATTTCTAAAAATTAATAATATAAAAGGTATCAAAAAAGAATAGATGAACAAATAGCCTCTAGATACACTTTCAAAGCGGAAAATATAAAATATTACAAATAAATAACTTGTCCACAAAAGATATAATTGAAAATATTCATCTATTAAGTTTCTATTTATAGAGAAACTCAACTCATTTACATATGTATAAAATTTTGTTGAAAACAAAATAATTAAAAATATAAAAATAGCTAGTACAAAAAATGAGTCTATGGTAATAAATTCTGAGTTTATAAATGGCATGAACCTAGTAGCATCTTCAATCAGGTTTAAGTAAATATTTTGTTTAATTTCTTGGTTATAAATTAAAAAATTATCAAAATAATAAATAGTTAAGAATGTTAGTAAAACTTGAAGAAACAAGAATCTCGTAAGGTATTTTAAGTAACTTTTTAATCTCACATTACTTATATTATTGTCTATATTTTTATTACGTTGAAGTTTTTTTTTCAGTTATAATTTAAAGGTTATGGGGGCGTGGTAAAGTCTGGAGTTTACGCCTGCCTGTCACGCAGGAGGTCGCGGGTTCGAATCCCGTCGTCCCCGCTTAAGGCCAGATAGCTCAGTCGGTAGAGCACTTGTCTGAAAAACAAGGGGTCGGCAGTTCGATTCTGCCTCTGGCCACAAGGTTTTTTAATTATTTAATCAAAACTGTCACAAAACTGTCACCTGCTCAATGTTTTAATGTGCGCTAGGTAGGGTTATTTACTTCGAGGTTGTCCTCAGTAATGAGCGATAATTGTAGATGAATAAGTTAAAAATGTATTTATATTCTTGAATCAATACAAATATTTACAAGTTTTTCAAAACTAACTTCTGTAGACCAATTTAGTTCTTCTTGAATTTTTAATGGATTTGATACAATACTTTTTGGATCTCCTTTTCTAATTAACGATTCATCAACATCTATGTATTTGTTTATATCTAAATTAAATCGGTCAAACACGATTTCAACAATATTTTTTATTTTATGACCTTTCCCTGAACCAATAACATAGGCATTAGACTTTCCTTCATTAACAATCTTATATATTGCTTTAGATGTGTCTCCTGCGTAACTCCAATCTCTTATATAGTCAAGACTTCCTAATGTCAGCTTGTCTATATTTTTGTTTTTTATATCTATAGCTCCTTTTATTATTTTCATAAAAAGATAGTTATCTTCTCTAAATTGTGATTCATGATTAAACATTATTCCTGAAAAGATTTTCCATTCATACTTTTCAGATAGTTTTAATACTTTAAAATGGTTCTCTAATTTTGCTTCTGCATAAGGAGAATTTGGATTAAAGCTTGATTCCTCATGTAATTTTTTATCATCATCAATTCCAAACATTTCAGATGAAGAGGCCTGATAAAAATTAGAAAACAAAGACTCTTCAATAATTGCTTTAGTTAAGTTATCAAAGATATTAACTATTAAAGATTTAGTCGTCGAAGCCTTTTTTAAGGAATCGTATACAGAACTTGGTCCCGTTAAGTTATAAACAAAATCAGGTCTTGTATCTTGAATTAATTTTTTAGTTTCTTCATAATTATTTAAATCTACATTTAATAATTTAATTGATTCTGTGGGGGTCTCTATAATCGTGTTTAATTTGTTAAGAAATAAAGAATTATTTTTCTTCCTTGAGACACCATAGATATTAAGGTTAGGATTATTTTTTAATATTTCAGAGGTTAAGAAAACCCCATCTTGTCCAGTTATTCCTGTTATGAGAATATTTTTCATATATAAGCAGTTTAAAACATGTATTATAAATAAGGATGCCAACTACACACCAAAAAAGATTAGTTTTAATAGCAAAGTAATGAAGATATATTTAAGCAAAATCAATGAATCATGGATTGTTGATAGGGTGAGGGAAGAATGGTATCAATTCAATAACTCTATCTCAACTAATAAAATCAGAGAAGCAGATATTATTTGGGTAATAGCACCTTGGATTTGGAAAAAAATTCCTAAGAGACACTTAAAAAACAAAAAAGTAGTTTGTTCCTATTATCATTTTGAATTTAATAAATTTGGAGAAAAAGAAAAAGAAAATTTTCTTAATTTAGATCAATATGTAGATGAGTATCATGTGATATCTCAATTTACAAAGACTCAACTATCAACACTTACGAACAAAAAAATCACTTCTATTCCTTTTTGGGTTAATCAAAACGATTGGTTTGAAATAGAAGAAAAAGAAAGCTTAAGAGAAAGTTTTAATTTGGATAAAGAAGATTATCTTATTGGAAGTTTTCAGAGAGATACTGAAGGACATGATTTGATTTCACCAAAACTCATAAAAGGGCCGGATATATTTTTGGATTTGATTAAAGAAGAGTACAAAAAGAATAATAAATTAAAAGTAATTCTTTCTGGCAAAAGAAGAAACTATTTAATTAATAACTTAAAAGAAATCGGTATACCTTATAAGTATTTTGAAATGGCATCATTAGATGTAGTGAATAAACTTTATAATATTTTAGATTTATATTTAGTTACATCAAGAATAGAAGGCGGGCCTCAAGCAATTTTAGAATGTTCAATTACAAAAACACCAATATTGTCTACAAGGGTTGGTGTCGCTCCGGAGATTCTTCATGAAAATGCTATTTTTGAAGTTAATGAATTTAATAAAGCTCAGGTAGAAACTGAATATGCTTTTGAGAAAGCTCAAAAATATACAATACCTGAAGGATTCAATCAATTTATTGATTTATTTACGAGTGTGAATTTATCATAACTAAGTTAAAACAATTATCTATATCCTCAAACTTAACTCTTCAGGAAATCTTGAGTAACAATATTACAACGAAAAAGGGAGCTCAGACAGAGAACTCCCTTTTTCCAAGTCAAATATTACAAGATGTATCAGTAATATAAGATTTAACTATTTTACAATGATTAATAAGTAAACTTCAAGAGACAAAGTTTCTATCACTAGTACTTTGTCACGAAAAGGGAGTCCTCGCCGATTCCCTTTTCAATTTATGATTAGATTTTAAAACCTTTGTTATTGAGAGATTAGTAAGGCCAACCAATGATATTGCTATTATTAAATGTCTTGGAAAGAAAATACTTGGATCATAAACAAGATAAGGAAGAATAACACTTAGAGCGTAAATGAATGTAAGACTATTTTTATCTATATTTTTATTCTTAATTAAGTTAACTAAATTTAAAACACCAATAATTACAATAAGGAAACCTAGAAGTGCTTGTTGGATTCCTATATTGGAAACAATGTCTGAATTAAAAGGATTAAAAATTATATAATTTAGATTTTTAATTGGATCAAAATTTAAAGAAAATGGTGTTAAAAAAGAGTTTGTAAATAAAACAAATGATCTTCCAAAATATATGTTGTGCATTAAAGGAAGAAGAAGAATACAAAAGTACATAAAGTTCTGTTTCTTATTAAATATTTTATAATTTGATAGAAAAAATAATATAGATAGGAATAGTAAATTTGGTCTAATCAAAACAAATGTAGAAATTAGAAAAATAAGTAAATAATTGTTTTTATAAAATTTTAAAGAATATAAAGAAGCAACTACAAATAGCAAGGCTATAGTTTCTGACATTCCAACTACAAATACTGCTCTAACAGTGTCCGACAATAGAAAAACAATTGTTAGGAATCTTAATAATGTAAGTTCTTCTGAAAAATATAAAACCATAAAAATTACCGAAGATAAAATTAAAGTCCATATAGTAATCCAGTTCTCTCCAAAAATGATATGAAAAATAGTTAAAAAGTACCTATAACCCGGAGAGTAGAAAAATATATTCTCGCCTCCTCTAAATAAATCACCTTCGATTATCAACCTGGAAAAGTTTTCATAAGTTAAACTATCTGACCCTCCAAATTTAACAAAAAGACTATTTAAATCCCAAGGAGGATCTGTGAAAAAATGTCTAATTAATAAATAAATATTTAAAAGAGATAAGAACCCTTCTTTCCTGTTTGTGTATTTATATAAATAAAAAATAAAGAAATACCCTACAAATGTAAATATTGAAAAATTAAGAAAGTTAATTTGATTTAATTGTTGTTTAAAAATTAAACTTGTAAGAATTAAAATCAATATAAGAATTGATTTATTTTTTCTTAAATCCGTTAAGACAACTCTATTTATATATAACATCATAGAAAGAAAAAATACTTGAAAAATAAGGAGTAAATCGAAGTTATTATTTTGTTCTTCATTAATAATTAATTTTGCATAATTAACATCGATATTGTTTAATGAGACTTCTTTATATGTCATAGAATTTTGATTTTCAAAATATTCACCTTTTGAAAATTTATATTTAATTTCAATACTCACTGTGTCCTTTGGGATAACTATCTCTATTGTTTCTGAATTTATATAATTACTTGGGAATACAGAGATTGAGTTATCAACAGAGACAAGTAAATCACCTATATACTCAATCTCTATAGTTGATTGTTCAATAGGGTTTTTAATTAATGTAGTTGAAAAGGGAAGCCAAAATCTATTTTTATCGTAAAAATTATATGCTGATTGATTTAAATAACTAAGAGGAAAATTTGAACTATTAACGCCTAGAAACTCATACTCAATATTTTGAGAGGAAAAGTTAACTTTATCCAAAATTATAGTTTTGTCGGTAAAGACTGAATCGAAACTCATTTCACATTCTTTTTTTTCGAGAGGAAAAGTGTAGGATTCTTTTTTTGGTGTTATTTCGCTTTCAATACATACTTCCCAACCATTAGCTGGAAAAAAGATTAAGAATATTTTTATTAGAAACAATATTGTAAAAAGATATAGGTTCTTTTTTTCTTTAAAGTTCTTAAATAATAAAATTACAAAAATAAATAACGAAGCTAATTTAGTTTCTGTATTGTATGGAATGCCTGAAAGAACTCCTAGGCCCCTAGCGGGAAACAAATAAATAATACAAAATAGTATTAAAACAAGGCTTCGATTTGTTGTTAGTTTTTTTACTATCGAAGACATTTTTTCATTAACTGACGCAATCTTAATATTCTGACACTCTTTAATAAATAATACACTTTATTTTTGTATAAGCTTAGACAACCCAGCTTTAAACGATATATTATGGTTTAATTGATAATGATGGATTGGTTAAAAGGTCGTAAGGTTTCTAAAAGAACTGCTGTGATTATTTTTGTTTTAGTATGGCAGTTAACAACCGCTTTCCTTCGAGCGGGGTAATTATGAGTCAAAAAATTATTATAGATACAGACCCCGGGATAGACGATACCATGGCAATATTTTTTGCTCTCAATTCTCCAGAGATTGATGTTCTTGGGTTAACTACGGTTTATGGCAATACACCAACAGAAAGAGGTACTATAAATGCACTGAGGATTTTAGAAATTGCATCAAGGACAGATATACCAGTTTATGCAGGAGCTATTAAACCACTAGAGAGTGAATATACAGGAAAAGGAGAGTTTGTCCATGGTCATGATGGCCAAGGCAACACAAATCTTGAACCCGCTAAGACTAAAAAAGGTACAGGATCAGCTGTAGATTTTTTGGAGAAGGCAATAAAAGAAAACCCAGGAGAAGTAACTTTGGTCCCTGTTGGTCCTCTGACTAATATTGCTCAACTCTTATTAAATAATCCTAAAATTGCAAAAGATATTAAAGAGATAATATTAATGGGAGGAAATGCACTATCTCAAGGAAATGCAAGTCCTTCAGCTGAAGCAAATATAAGAAACGATCCGGAAGCTGCAGATATTGTATTTTCTGCAGATTGTGAAATTTCAATGGTAGGTCTAGATGTTACTAATCAAGTATTTATGGATAAAGAACATATCGACAAGATTGTAAATTTTGATAGCCCTCAGACTAAACACCTTAAGAAAATTTTTCCTTTTTATGTAGATTTTCTAAGTAAGTTTTTTGATAAAGAAGGTATGGCCACTCATGATTCTTCAGCAATAGCCTATCTTATCGACAGGAATTTATTTAAAACGATACAGTATCCAATTGTTGTTGAGACGCTTGGAATTAGTAGAGGTAAAACATGGATGGGAACAGGTATGGATCAATTAGATCACAACCCTTGGGAAGACAGAAGAAATGTAAATATTTGCATCGAAGTTGATGAAGAAAAAGTTATAGATCTAATTATTCAAAGAGTGGCTTCTTAACTAATGAACACCTATTCATCAGCGCTAGAAATGTTTAATTACGCATTAAAAGAAGCACCAACTTTTGATTTCGTAGGAGTCATAGATTCGTTTACTGAAGAAAATGCGCTTGTTGAAACAGAACTTTTTGATGAGCAGTCATTAAAGTATTATGGAAAAAAGAATTGTGGAATGGAGGTTTCAGAGAAGGAGAAGGAACTTTTTGAAACAGAATATCGTGGTGGTTCCCAAGGAGACTACTCAATTGAAATGAGTGAAAAAATTGACAATGTTGTTGAGTCGCTAGTGAATTTTCCAGAGACTAAAAGAGCTGTAATAATGATGAATAATGAATGGTGGAAACATCAAGACACTGATGAGGCTAAGTGCTGCAGAGAGCTTCATTTTAGACTTACTTCTTCAGAAAATAAGAACACTAAATGGAAGTTAAGTTGCACAGGTATTTTTAGAGCACAAGCTGTAGACATAATGCCTAAAAATTTTTATTTTGTTTTTAACATAATGGAAGTAGTTAGAGGAAAAATTATTGACTCTATAGAATCTAATATTGAAACAGGCTCTTATACTCATTTTGTAACAACTCTTGTACCAACACGTTATGATTGAGAAATGAAAAATGTTTAACTATTCAAAAATCACTAAAGAAAGTTTAAAATCAGACCTTACTGAAACCATAGAAAACAGCAAAAACTTTGTTACAAAACTAAAGGAAACAGAAGAAGTAAACCTAGAATCTTTCGACTTATTCGAAAGACAAATTTCAGATCTTTCTGGAAGGGTAACTTTTATGGGAGATGTACATGTAGATGAAGAAATTAGAAATTTTTCTAACGAAGCAGAATCAATAATTGAGAATTATTTATTAGAAACTATTACAGATGTAAAGCTGTATGAGAAATTTCAAGAAATAGATAAAGCTTCTTTAGAGGGAGAGTCACTTAAATATTTTAAAGAGGTCGAAAGAGAATTTATTGATGCTGGTCATCTACTAGAGGAGGAACAAAAAGTAAGACTAATTGAGATAGAAAAAAGATTAATAGATTTAGAAATTACTTTCTCTAAAAATATTGCTGACGATAAATCAGAGCTCACCTTTGAAGCTTCAGAGCTAGATGGATTAAGTCCAGGTGAATTAAATAATTTAAAGAAAAAAGATAATAATTTTGTAGTAACCATGGCTTATCCTGATGTAAATGCTGTAATGGAAAATTGTAAAATACGTAAATCTAGAAAAAAAGTTTGGAAAGCCTTCAACAATAGAGCTGTTAGTGAAAATAGTCCAATTCTTAAGGAAGCTGTTTCATTAAGAAATGAAAAAGCAAAACTTTTTGATTTTCAAACATGGGCTGAATATAGATTACAAGATAGAATGGCGAAAACTCCTAACAATGTTGATAAGATGTATAAAAATTTAATTCCAAAACTACAAGAATCTGCAGCAAAAGAAAAAGAACAATTAGTTATTGATGAAGTGAAGGTTGAAAATATAGAACCGTGGGATGTTAGGTATTTTATAACAAATAAAAGAAATAAAGAAAGCAATGTTGATAGTAGTGAAATAAAAAAATATTTTTATATTCATGATGTTAAAAAAGAAATGTTTTCTATATGTGAAGAAGTTTTTGATATTGAAATAAAAGAAGAGGATTCAGGAACTGCATGGCACGAAGATGTTGAGCTTTGGTCAATATCGGAGAGTACTGGAGAAAAATTGGCTTATTTTTATCTTGATCTTTACCCACGGATAGGTAAGTATACTCATGCTGCGGTATTTGATCTTTCTATTGGCAGTCAAGATGGAGACTTACTTCCTGTAAGCTCTATGGTTGCAAATTTTCCAAACCCAAATTCGGGTGATGGGCTCATGACATTTGACGAAGTTGAAACACTTTTTCATGAATTTGGTCACGTACTACATTTTGGAATAGGTAAAGCAAAGTATGCAAGATTTGTAGGTGCAAATGTTGAATGGGATTTTGTAGAAGCACCAAGTCAGATAATGGAACATTGGGTATGGAAGAGTGAATGTCTTAAAAGATTTTCAAAACATATTGATACAGGTGAATCCTTAGATGAAGCTATATGCATTAAACTAAATGAATCAAAAAATATTGGAGTTAGCCTTCTAACCTTAAGGCAAGTTTCATTTGGTTTAGCTGACCAGCATTTACATGGAAAAGATTTCAGTGACTCATTAATTGAAATAGAAAAAAAATCTCAATCTGTTACAACTATTAATTATCCAGATGACACAAATCACCTTGGTGCATTTGGGCACTTATTAGGCGGTTATGATGCTGCGTATTATGGATATCTTTGGGCAGAAATTATTGGAGATGATTTATTTAGTAGATTTGAAGAAGAAGGGATTCTTTCTAATAAAGTCGGAGTTGATTACAAGGAAAAAATACTAAGGCCTGGTGGGACAAAACCAGCCCAGGATCTTGTTGAAGAATTTCTTGGAAGACCTTGGGATGATAAATCTTTTTTATTACAAAAAAACTTAACATGACTGCACTATTTCATGAATGAAACTTTAAAAGGGCCTTTATGGATGATTGGTGGGGTTTTTTCACTTACATTAATGGCAATTGCTGGGAAAGAAATCTCATTACAGATTGATACATTCGAAATATTATTTTTTAGAAGCGTTATAGGAATTGTAATTATTTTATTTGTATTAGCTGGAAAAGGCTTATTTCATGAAATAAACGTAAATCAAATACGTACACATTTTAAAAGAAATATAGCACATTTTACGGGTCAGAATTTATGGTTATATGCTTTAGGCACTATAACTTTAGCTGAAGTAACCTCGCTAGAATTCACAATGCCCATTTGGATTATTTTCTTTTCTTTTTTTATGCTTAATGAAAAGTTGAATAAATTTAGGATTATTTCAATAGGGGTTGGCTTTATAGGTGTCTTAATAATAGTAAGGCCTGATATAGGAAGTTTTAAGCTTGGCTTAGTTGCTGCTGGCTTTTCTGCTATTGCTTTTGCACTTACAAATATATACACAAGAAGGCTTACGCAGACAGAGTCAACATTAACAATTATATTTTTTCTCACCTCTATGCAATTAATATTTGGATTTCTTACTTCTTTTATTGATGGAAAATTAGATTTACCGTCGGCTGAAAGTATTCCTTGGATAGTTGTTCTTGGATTAGGAGGCCTTGCTGCGCACTACTGTATAACTACGGCTCTAACTTATGCTCCACCAAGTTTACTTGCGCCAATTGATTTATTTAGACTACCTTTAGCTGTATTGATTGGAATAATATTTTATTCTGAATCTGGAGATATCTATATATACGTTGGTTCACTATTAATAGTTATTGCAAATTGGTTAAACTTAAAAAAAACACATCCAGAAAATCATGAAACACGTAAAGATGAATAAGTTAAAATAGAGAAAGCATAAATGTATAAAAAAAATATTAATTATTTAAAAAATAGATTTCCAGCAGTCTTGGCTGTTTACTATAAGTTCAGATTTGTTTTTAGAGCGATCTACCTTAAGGAGCCACGAGCGCATCTTTTGTGGATTGTAAAGAGGGGAGACAGCATTTCTCATAAAAAATTTGATTTAGATTCAAATTCAATATTTTTTGATGTTGGGGGATTTGAAGGAGACTATACTGATAAAATTTTAAATCAATATGATTGTAAATCTTATATATTCGAACCACATCCGGAGTATTTTGCGAAACTGCAGAAAAAGTTTATGAATAAAAATAATGTAAAGCTATTCAATTATGGCTTAGGTGGTGAAACTAAAAATTTATTTTTAACAGATGATTCTGAAAGTTCAAAAGTTACAGATAAAAAGACAGAATTAAAGATAGCAGTAAGAGACATCACAGAGGTAACAAAAGAACTGAGTATTGAAAACATAGATTTACTGAAATTAAATATTGAAGGTATGGAATATGAACTACTTGAAAAATTAATAAGAACTGGAGAAATTAGAAAAATTGATAAATTAAAAATCCAATTTCATGAAAGTATTCCAAATGCGGAACTGTGGCGAGAAAAAATAAGGAATGAGTTAAAAAACACACATAAAGAAATCTGGACTTATTATATGGTTTGGGAAAGATGGGATAGGTTAAATTAAATCATAAAACTTAAATAAAAATGGTAAGAAAAGATATCCAACTTTATAGAGCAATAGCAGTATTATCCGTAATTATTTATCATTTTAAGGAAGAGTTGCTTCCTTTCGGATATCTAGGTGTTGATTTATTCTTTGTAATAAGTGGATATTTAATAAGCAAGCAAATTTTAGAACTTATTGATAAAAATAATTTTAAATTATCAAATTTTTACTTTAGAAGATTTAAAAGAATCTTTCCATCATTAGTAACAAGTTCAATCTTTACATTAATTCTTGGTTTTTATAACTTATCTTTAGAGCACTATTACGAATTAATAAGAGGAATAAAATATTCTCTTCTCTTCATTGGAAATATATTCTTTTCACAAACCATTGATTACTTCACGATAGATTCTAAAAGAAACCTAATTATCAACCTTTGGAGCCTGAGTGTAGAAGAGCAGTTCTATTTAGTTTTCCCCATTTTCTTAATAGTCACATCTAAATTATTTAAATATAGATATCAATTATTCTTAGTTTGTTTTTTATTAAGTTTGTGGGGTTTGAGTGAAGTATTCTATATGCGATTATCATTATCGAATATATTTTTTACTTATGAAAATTATTTATTCTACAGCCCATTTTCAAGAGCTTTTCAGTTTTTAGCTGGTTCCATAGGCGCCTCTATCTCATCAAAACATTTATTATCAAAATTTTCAAAGTTTAATTTATTTTTTATTATTATCTTAGTTTTTAATTTTTACTTTGACTTAGGGCCCTATAACAAATTTGTTGTGACATTTGTTGCTTTTTTTCTAATGATTAATGAATTTAAATTAAGTAATGGAAAGTTAAATAATTTGTTGGTTCATCTTGGGAATATTTCTTTTTCTTTATATTTATTTCACCAGCCAATACTTGCAGCAATAAGAAATCATATATTTTACGCTAATCTTGATCAAGAAAGTATATTTAATTTAAACAAGGCTGCCTTTTTAACAGCGATTCTAATTTCTATTTATCTAATATCTTTATTTAATTATTTACTAGTAGAGCAGACTTATAGAAAGGCCAGGTTTTTTTCTTTTTTTAATTTCAAGATCGTATTAGTAGCTTTTATTTTTATTTTAGGATTTACAATATTTCCAAAAAATGCAAGTACTTTATTTAATAAAACCGGTTTTAATATTGAAGCCTTAGATCAAAGCTATGAAACTAAACCTGGTACAAATTATTTAGTCAATCAAAAGAAGCAAACTTGCATAGATCAAGATTCAATTGATACTATTTGTAAATTTGGTTCAGGCAAGAAAGATCTTTACATATTGGGCGACTCAATGACTTCATCAATGGTAAATGGTTTTTTTGATGATGAAATTTTAAATGTTTATACGATTTATGAATATACTAAATCAGGTTGCTACCCGGCAATAAATAGGTGTGAATTTATACCAGGGACTACTTATTATGAAGACATAACATCGTTATCGAACACAAATATTCTGATAGGAGGAGATTTTGATAATGGGTTTGTCCAAATAACTGAAAAAGACCTAATAGAAACAATTAATCTACTAATTTCAAATAACAATCAAATAATCCTAATAGGATACACCCCTTCTCCAAAAATTGATGAACTCATGTATTATAGAAAAAATTCAGCTTTAATAGTTTCAGAAAATTTAATTCACTTTGAAGAAGAATATAAAAATAATTTAGAATTTGAAAAAGTTGTCAAAAACTTAGGATTTTCAAAAAATCCTAAGTTTCAATATTTGAATATTTTTGATTCATTATGCAAATCAAAAAAATGTAATTATTTAGAAAATGGAAACTATTTCTTTACCGATGGCTCACATTTATCATATTATGGCGCAAAAGCAGCTATAGAAAGATCGAGCATAAAAAATATTTTATTGAACGATTAAAACATTTCATAAATTTTGTAGCAATTTCAGTAATAAAATATGGTAATGAAGTTACAAAATAAATATAAGAGGGTAAGTATTTATACTCTTAATTTAGAATAATCAATATGATGAAAATTTTAAATTATACATCTGACGTATTTAAACTTGCAAACTTTCAATACAAAGCTGAACACAGAAAAAAATTCTTTGGAATTTTGTGGAAGTATCTAAATCCGGTTATATTCATGGGTATTTATACCCTTGTATTTTCTGCGATCCAACAAGATGGTAATAGAGGTTTTGTAATCACAATGGGAATATTAATATTTTCTGGTATAACAAACTCAATGAATGGAGCTACTGAATGGATTTATAACCACGCTTTAATAAATTTTATTACTGTTAGACATGCATTATTGAAATTATTTTTATCTAAAGTCTTGTTTAATTTTTTGCCAGTTTTCTATCTATTGCCTGTAATAGTGATAGTTCAATTATTTTTCTTTAATTATGATTTTAAATTTACAATTTCTGAAAGTATAAAAATATTAATTTTTGCATATTTAGTTAATACATTATGTATGATTTATACATTCATTATCTGTATTCCTACAACTATTTTATCAAAACAATTTATTGACCTTCAGGACTTGATACCTCACGTACTTAGGGTAACGCTCTATCTTAGTCCAATATTGTGGGTTGCTGAAAGCAGCAATATTTATATTGATACTTTTATTAAAACAGCAAACCCTTTTTATTTTATTTTCGACTTATTAAATTTTGTGATTGATAAAGACTATAGCCTAAACTTAATTAGTTTTATAATTCCGTCATTAATTATGTTTATTTCTTATTATTTCTTTTTACATAATTCAAAATATATATCAAAAATCAGAGATCTAATTTTGTATGAATAGCGAATATAGTGTAGAACTTGAAAATTGTAGCTTTAGTTATAAAACTAGGCCTAAGTTTTCTTTAAAAAGAACAACTTCTATCAACGATAATGTGGAGCAATCAGTATTGAAAAATATTGATTTAAAACTTGAAAATAATAAAATATATGGAGTAATTGGTAAGAATGGGTCAGGAAAGTCAACCCTGTTGAGACTAATATTTGATTACTATCAACCATCCTCAGGTTTTATAAGAAGGAATTTTAATAGCGGTAAGTTGCTTGATATTCCTAATACATATCAAGATGACTTAAACTCAATTGATAACTTAGAAGCATTGAAAATACTGGAAAATGATAGAAATAGTCCAAATAAGCTAGAAAGGGTAAAAGAAATATCAAGACTAACTACTGAAGAATTGCAAGTACCAATTAGTCACCTGTCAAAAGGAACTCAGTCAAAAGTTCGATTTGGACTTACCCTAGCTTTTATAGAAAATATTGATTTCCTAGGCTTGGATGAGTTTTTTAATTTTGGAGATTTAGAATTTCAGGAAAATGCTGTCGAGTTTTTAAAAAATGAAATAGATAACCTTGGATCCGCAATTATAACTTCTCATTCAAATTCATTAATTGAGCGTCTTTGTGATTTAGTAATACTAATTCATGAAGGAGAAGTGGTAGAGATAGACGAATCATCTGAAGTATTAAGAAAATATAAAAAATTGATATTATAGAAGCTAGTATTAACCAATGATATTTAGAGTAGTTTTTAATGTGGTATTATTCTGTTAAAGAATCTTTAAAAAAATTACCAAAATTAATTCTTTTTGTTGTTTTAAGTTTTGTTCAAAAAAACAATACTAACATTTATACAAGTTACTCATTTCTGGGCTATCATGATTCTAAAATTTCTAATTTTTATTTCTTCAAAAATATAAAAATTTGCACCTCTACAACAAAAAAAAATTGCGATTGTTTAATTTTGATAGGAGAGTTAAATTATGGAAAATTACTTCGAAATATATTTTTCATTAAAAGAATGAGAGTTGTGGGAATAAATTATTTTGGTCATTATGGAATGAATATGTTAATAAATACCGGCTATTTTGATTTTTCTAGTATTCCTGACAGAGACCATTACACAGATGTTTCATTAAATTATTACCATGAGCTTAAAGAAGTTCTAAACGATAAAGAACTTTATGTTTTGGGAAATTCTCCAGAGTTTTCTTCAATAATTCAAAATATTAAATCAAAACCTGTAATTATATGTAATGATTCAATAAATATAATAGAAAAAATAGATTCACCTACAGTAATACTTTCATTTGGAGATCCTCTTTTTCATTTTTCTTACGATGAAAATGCGCTAAATTTTATTCAAAAAGTTAAAAAAATCGAAAGTTTGATAGATTTCTTAATTGTTCCATCAAATGTAATACCTATTCTTAAAAATGCTGGTATTGAAACTAAGTTAATAGGAGTGACATCTTCAAAAAAATTAAAAGTAAATTTTCTGATCAAAGAAAATAAAATTTACACAAAAAATACGCACAATGTAATGACACAATATATGCTACCTCTTGCTACTAGTCTTTCGAGTACTGTTCACCTAGGAGCTGTTAGTTTCGAATTAGAAAAAGAATTAGATTCAGTTTGGGATTATGATCAAAAAATTATTGACGAGGGGAATAAAAATTATGCATTCGATTATTCTTTCTTTAAAGACAGGAATTTTAAAAAATATTATAAATATCACAACAAAATGCTCAATAATATAATTAAATCCAATCCAAATATAAAAATATATGAATAATCTAAATCTTGAAAATGAATTGTTAAGAGTTGAAATAACCCCTGATTTAGGGGGAAGGATTGACTCGATTATTTATATACCTACAAATAAAAATTGGGTCTGGAAAAATAGTCAAATAGAAAACAAACCTGTATCAAAATATTCAAATTATGATGATAATTGGCAAGGTGGTTGGGAAGAACTTTTTCCTAATGATGCAATTGAAGAATTTGAATGGGGTAAAGGTTTAGATCATGGAGAGTTATGGTCAACAGCTTGGAATATTGATTTCATAACAGATAATGAAGTAAATCTATCAACAAAAATACTTGATTCTGGAACTGTATTTAAAAAAATTATAAAGATTAGCGACAATACGATCAAGGTAGACTACAAAGCGGATATAAAGTTTAATGATAATTTTCTGTTTAAGTTGCACCTAGCAGTTCCACTAGATAGTAGTACCGAAGTAATTTGTGATTCTCGCAACATTGAAAAAGTCTACGATGATTTTGGAAATATTATTAATAAAGGCAAAGATTTTTTTAAATTAAAAAAAGATTCAGGCAACTTTGACTTTGCATATATTGATTTAAAAAGAAATGAAATATTAGTGCAAGATTCATTAAACAATTCCATGAAGCTAAATTTTGGAGATGAAAATTTAAGATATTTTTGGATATTTCAATCCCAAGGAGGTTGGAGAAATCATAATGTAATGGTTTTAGAGCCTGCCTCGAATAGTAAAAAGCATTTAGTAGATTCAATTAAAGACAACAAAGCCCTAAAAGGACCTTTAGACTTTAATTGTCATTATGAAGTCGAGTTTATAAATGAATAGTACCCTTGACCCCAAGGTTTCTTTATTAATTAGAAGCTACAATGAGTTAAGCAACCTAAAAATTTTATTTCCCTTATTAGACGAACAAAATTATATAAATTTTCAAGTTGTTTATTTAGATTCGGGAAGCACAGACGGTTCTCTTGATTATGTAAAAAATTATAATTCAAAGTATCAAATTATTATCGACACAATAAAACAAGAAAATTTTACATACGGAGGTGCTTTAAATCAATGTGCAGAATTAGCTAAAGGAAGTGACTATTTAGTCTCTTTATCAGCTCATTGTTTCCCTAAAAACAATGACTTTATTAAGAACTATATAATCATATTTCAGAACACAAAAGCAAGTATTGTATTTGGAAAACAAGTTGGATATAAACATTCTTCAGTATCTGAAGCTGCACATTTAGATAATTGGTTCAAAGAGGATTACTCACAAAAATTTTACTCTTTTAGCAATAATGGTAATGCGGGTTACCCTTATGACTTTTGGAAAAATTATAAATTCGATCCATCATTATCAGGATGTGAAGATATAGAAATAGCTAGAAGGGGACTGGCAGACAATAAAATAATTGTTTACGGTGAAGACATATCTGTTGAGCATTTTCACGAAGAATCAAATAAACAGATTTACAATAGGTTTAATAGAGAAGCTATTGCTATCAGTTTTATTTTTTCAAATATCTTTAAATTGAGCATTTTTCAATGTTTTAAAAAAATTATTTTAGATATAAAAGATGCACTCAATTTTAAAAAACAAAATGAAGGCTTTAATCAAAATTCTATTTTTCATATATTAAATTATTTTATTTTAAAAAATATTGCTCAATATATTGCTTTAAAAAAAGAAAATAGTAAAAAATTAAGAACAACTGATAACCAACCAAAAGATTCAGATCATAAATTTTACAAGAAGTATTTTTTTAATCAGTAGATAATTTAAACAATGCACCACCATCAATTTGTAATATAGCCTTGTTTAACAAGCTTGAATGTTTTGTGTGTATGTCATAGATTAGACCTGCTACCTCATCTGGTTCTAGTATTTCTTTTGAGGGAATTGAATCTCTTAAACTATCAATATTAGATATATTTTTATGAAGCATGCTAGTATCGACGGCACCCAACCTTATTAAATTCAGTTTTGGAGTGGTTTCATCAAGACACATCATTTTGAAAATTGATTCTAAGAGAACTTTCGAAAGGGCGTAGCTACTGCTTTGCTTGTTAGTTGATATTGCATGTATAGATGAGATTAGGCTTAATGAGCTATTTTTACTTAGATTCTTTTTTAAAAAATTATATAAATCAAGACTTGATAGTGCATTTATTTTTAAATAATCATCTAAGCTATATTTATTAATTTCTTCAACAGAATTTCCAATGGCATGGCAAAAAGTTATAGAATCAATTTTTGTTTCACCTAAAGTGTTCGTCAAATCTTCAAAATTGTTTTTAGATAAATCTAATATTAAATCACAAGTTTCAGACTTATTTATGTCAATTCCAATAACAGGAAGGCTATTTTTTACAAATAAATTGTAGACTGATTTTCCAAGCCCTCCTGATGATCCTGTAACAATGTTCATTTATTTAATTTTAATATTTCTAGTATTTCATTATTTACACTTATAGTAGCTTCTTTAGTATTCGAAGCATTATGACAAGTAATTATTACATTATTAAATGATAGTAAGGGGTTCGTTAAGTTTATAGGCTCTTCTTCCAGTACATCTAAACCAGCACCAAATATCAAATTCTCTTCTAAAGCACGGATTAAGTCAGATTCATTTACAATCTTTCCTCTAGAAATATTAATAAGAACAGAGGACGGCTTCATTCTCTTTATTGTTTCAAAATTTACAATACCTTCATTCTCATTAGTTAATTCTGATGCAATAATAACAATGTCAGAAGTTCCGAACAATTCATCATATCCAGTTTGTATATAATTATTTTTAATTTCTTTTATATCGTAAAATAGAATTCTCGGATTAAATGGAGCAATTAGTTTTGCTAAATTGTTGGATACATTTCCAAAACCATAAAATCCTACATTTTTATTAAACAAGGATAAGCTTTCTTCTTTTGACCAAATATTATTTTTTAGCATTTGAGTGTTTAAATTAAGTCTCTTGAATAAAGCCAGTATTAAGCTTAAGCCATGTTCGGCAACAAATTGAGACATATCTCCAGGTGAATTTAATACCTCTATATTATTAGCTGCACAGTAGGTTTGATCGATATTATCGACACCTTTGCCCCACTTAATAATTAATTTTATTTCGGATGCTTTTTCAAGAAAAGTTGAATCAACTTGATCATCTCCTACAATTAAAAGTTCGTGTTTTTTATAGATATTACTTAGTTCATTTGAGTTAAATCCCTGTTTTTCAGGATATTTATAATCTACTGAATAGTTATTTTCGTTAAAAAAATCATTAAATAACTTTTCAGACTGAGTGACTCTAGGGCATGTAATTAAAACTTTCAAATTATCTTAACTTATATCCTGAGCAACTTTTGTTGATAGATACCAATCATCTTCTGTGTCAATATCTATTGATTCAAGTTTTGAAGTAACAAAAGGTTTAGAATTTTTTGTAATTCTATTTTTTTGTTTATAAAATTCTTCTTTTGAAAAAATGTATAAAAGTGAATTTTCTTCATAAACTGCTTCTAAGTCTTGAGTTTTTAAAAGAACATCTGGATCGTGGTTTATTGGTTCAAAGTTTGACTTGTAAAATCGACTTTGATGTTTTGAAACACTAAATAATCCTACATTTTGTGAGTTATAAGATTTAACAGCATCTTTAATAGTGCTATCTTTTAAAAAAGGGTTTGTTACATGAGTATTTAAAATAATTTCATTTTTACAAATGTCTAATGAGCTCAAAATAATATCATTCATAGGAACATCATGACCTTTAAGTTCATCCTCTCTTTCAATGACAATAATTTTTTCTCCATACACATCTTTTAACTGTTGAATTAAATTTTGGCCATCAGCATTGATAATAATTTCAGATATTTGGTCTATTGAAAGCAAGGTGTCTATAATCCAACAGAATAATGGTTTATTGCCTAAAGTTCTAAGATTTTTATTTTGAACTCTTTCCGAAACTTCCTTTATCCCTATTATGCCTGTAATCAATATTCTCCTTAAGAATTTCTATACTTATTATTCTAATAGTCAGTTTTACAATTATAATTATTTCTTATAGTGTCAATATTAAATTCAAAATTTAAAATGAAAAAAATAAGTAAAAAAAATCTATTTATTTCGATACTTTTTTTGTTTATCTTTTTTCAACAAATTAATTTTCAATTTTATAGCAAAAATTCTTATGATGTAAGTGGTTATTTATCATGCCCAATTGAATTAAGTACAGAAAATGAAAATATAGTTAAGGTAGATATAAGTACTAATTCAGATTATATAGAATCGTTTTCTGTCACACTTTACGTAAATTCAACTCAACTAGATCAAATTTTAATTGATAGAAAAAGCTATGGATTATCAGATGTATTTACTAATTCAATACTTATAAATTTTAATAACTACAACAATCTAGATGATTTAAGTAAAGTAAAGATTTCCATGTCTGGAAAAGATAAGTATGGTAATAGATTTAAATCTTATTGTGACTACACGTCATTAGTCCTCGACAAATAACCCAATCCTGCAAAGATTATAAATGGAAATCTAACAGTTTCCATTGAAGAATCAAATGAAGAAACGAATAAAATTGGGACTATAAGAACCAAAATGTTTAAATTATTTTCTCTAATAAAAATTTTTCTTATTATAAGAAAGAAAAAAGTTGAGGCTAATAAAACACCAAATAACCCAAAGTAAGCAAATGTCTGAATAAAGTAATTGTGAAGATTAACATTGTTAAGGTTTACGGTCTTGTAGTAAGGGTGTTGCATAATAGGTACAACTTCATTAATTGGCATTCCAAATATAATCTGATTATTAAAATAAGAATCCGATATTGTTGTTTGCCAAATCATTAACCTCCAATCTATATCAGTGTCGGAAGATCTAATTAAATTATCATCTAGATAAAACAATTTATCAGGAATAATTTTCTTCTCCATCGAAGTAATTGTCAAATTAGTGTTTGTGATATCTGTAATCTCTATCGAAGTTTTACTTAGATTAAAAAGTGAAAAAAGCACCAATAGTATTGAAATAATAATTAATAAATATAATGTTTTATTTTTAATTTTCATTTTTTTATATACAACACTTATGCCAAATACAAGAAATGCGAACAAAATAGAATAAGTACTTCCAGCACTTAGAAAGAAAAATTTTGGTAAATATAAAAAAGTAAAAATAATAAATATGAATAAAAATGTTTTAAATTTTGTAAATCTGTAGGAAAAATAAATAGTTAAAGCATAAATTGCAAACAAATCGGATGCTTTTGTAAAGTCAAACTTATCAGAATAAGTATTAAAGAAATCTAAAATAAAATTTGGATAATATAAAAAATTTAAAATATAAAGAATAGATAAAGAACCAACTAGTGATACTGTTATTTTTTCATTACTTAATTTTGACTCTTTAGCCAAAATATAAATAGACATTGCCCAAAAGGTAGAGCTAAATCTAAAGAAATTAAAATTTTCTATTTCAAAAATTACATAAAATAATTTTAAATAAAATATTAATAGAAAAAATAATAATATTTTCTGTAAGGACCTGTCATTACTTTTTATAGAATAAAAATGAAATAATATTACTTGGAAAAGAACTAATATTTCACCAATTCTAAAATCAAAAATTTCTATGCCTGTAAAATTCCTTCCAAATATTAAGAGTAAAATAAAAGTAGTTAATAGTGTGCTTTGGAGCAGATTATCAATATCAAGCTTTTTTTTTAAATTCACACGTCACCTTTGTTGTTTATTTTAAATATATACATAGTGTAAGTTTCATCATCTCTTTTAATTATTTCAATAATATCTAATTTTTCTTTTATTTTTAATAATGGATTTATTCTTAATTCATAAAACCACTTTGGATCACTTGGTGTTTTGTATGGGTCAAAATTTGTTACTACAAAGTCGAGATTATTAACAATATATATTTCAAGTGTACCGTTTTTATTCATTTCGATAATATCATTATCACTAACTAGGCCTTCTAGATTTACTACTGGGTTGTCAGAATAGTAACCGATATGCCCCGCTGCCCATGTTCCTATTACAATGTCTTCATAAGAATTCAGATAGTTTGCCGTATCACCGTATACTTTTGCCCATTGAGAAGGTGGAGATGATACATATATATATGAGTTAATTAAAACGAATATTGAAAATAGTATCTTTATTAATTTTTTACTATTTAAAAGAACTTCAATCAAAGTAAATATAAATATGCTAATTACAAAATAGTTATACCAGTCAAAAACAAGCCAAATAACAGAAGTTAAGCTAAGAAAAGTTAGATGAATAATTGCAATAGACCATAGACTATTAATATCAAATTTTCTAATTTTAGTATTTTTCATTAAATTTAAAATAAAAATTGGAAATACAACCATTAGAAATGGAATAATTCTTCTGATAGGTATCTCCCCAAAAGAATTATAAGCTGAGGTATACTGCACTGTTGAGAAGAGTAATTTATTTACATTAGCAATATAAACTGGCAGGAATTCAATCTTATTTTTCGCATAAAACAAACTACAGTTTAAATTTTGAATTTCACAGTTGTTTAAATGCTCTTTATAGTCTAATTCATGCCAAAAATTTTTTACAGAGCTACTTGTTGAAAGATTGTCAAAACCAACACCTATTAAAAAATTAAATGAAATTATTACAATTACAAAAATTAAAAATGCCGTTATAAATTGTTTCAAGTAGGCTAGATTTTTTTTCTTAAAAGTAGTTAATAAAACAATTAAAAAAATAATAATTACGGAGTCATATCTTGTGAGTAATATTAAAAATATTAAGAAAATAGATTTTGAGTAGTCTTTTGAAAGAAAAATTTTTTTTATATATAAATTTAAAAGTAGAATAATTAATCCTGTCTCCATCCCATTGATGAAGAAAGGTAGAAACATAAGGTGAACACTAAAAATAAGAACCTTATCTAAGCTATTTTTTGAGTAAGAATTATCTATAGATTTAAAGCTTAAATAAAATATAATACCTTGAATTAGAATTGCTATTTGAGCTATATCTAAATATGAATTTGTGAAAACTTTAAAAATGAAACCAACAAAAATTAGGACAATTAACCACAATAAATGAAAACCATTGGTGTTGTTTAAAGTGTCAAATGTAAAGTTTTTTGTATCGAGGAAGTTATTTGCAATTTCAAAATAATAATATGAATCATCGTGAAAAAATTTATGTGAAAGCACTGAAGTGTCTATATAACCAATTCCGTATATTGATATTATGAGTATTGTTATCGTTAAGTAGAGATTCGTATTTTTTTTTATATATTGATTGAGCATTTAATAAAAAGTCTACCTCCTTTTAAAATAATATTGATTTAATAGAGTATTTACTAGATAAAAAAGAAAAATTTTAAGACTTAATTTCTAGTGGCTTAAGTAGCTATTATTGACTTGTAAGCACATAAACCTAACATAAAGAAGACATAAGACCAATGACGTACAATATTCTTAAATTAATCAGATTAGAGCAATGGGCAAAAAACTTGCTAATATTTTTAGTTCCAATATCTGCTACCAAATTAGAACAAGAAATTTTTTATGATCTATTTTCCATATTTATTGGGTTTTCACTTATAGTCTCATCTGGGTACATAGTTAATGACATTCTTGATCTTGAATCAGACAGAGCTCATTATATAAAAAGAAACAGAGTTTTAGCATCAGGAAAATTATCAATTTATCAAGGAAAAATAATATCTGTAGTAATTTTTTTATGTGGGGTGCTTATTTTGTTTGCAACAAACCCTTTGGTGTTGTTATTTAGCTTAATCTATCTTTTGCTAAGTGTTTTATATTCAAAATATCTAAAATATATTAAATTTTTTGACATAAGTTTGATTTCTATATTTTTTGTATACAGGACCTATTTAGGTTCACTTGCAACAGATATATACATATCAAATTATTTGCTTTTGGTAATACTTTTTTCCAGCCTGGCACTTGTTACGGGTAAAAAATTATCAATTCATCTAGATGAAAATCTTGATTATTCAAAAGTAAAAAAATCAATCGGGCAAAATTATAATTCTAAGTTTTTAAAAAGAATTATCCAGTTTTCTCTTTCTTTAACACTAATTACATATAATTTGTGGGTCTTTTTCAGTTTAGATAGTCTCAAATTAGTTTTTATTTTTGCAAATTTGTTTCTAGTCTTGTTTTCAAAAAGGTTTTATAACTTAAGTCTATCTTCGAAGACTGAAGATTTTATATCAATATTAAAAATTGACAAAATACTACTTTTTAACTTTTTATTATTTAACTTTTTTACATTATTTGGAATATTGTTCTAAATTAAGTGTATGAGAAACTATGTAGTAGTTGGTTCAGGGTCAGAAATAAGTCAAAGTTTTCAAAAATTATTGGCTAAAAGAAATATTCCTTTTTTTACCATATCAAGATCTACTAGTAATAATTCCAAACACCTCAAAGTTAATGATTATTTAAAAGATTTGGATTACATTAAAGACTTTATAGAAAAAATAGAGAGTCCAACAGTTATATATTTTAATGGATATTTAGCTGAAAATAGAAATATCCAAAATCCAGATTTAAGACAAATAGAATTAACTGACTATATTAATTTTCAGGTTCCTTATTTTCTCACAAAAGAGCTTTCTATTAAAACTCACATAAAAAAGTTTATATTTATTTCCTCAATTGCCTCAGTGCGTGCAAGGAATAAAAATTATATTTATGGACTATCTAAAAATAAACTTGAAAAATCAATAAAGTTTTTGAACATAAGTTCTTATTTAGTAATTCGTTTTGGAAAGGTAGATTCAAAAATGTCAAAAGGTCATAAAAACCCTCCGTTCACAATGACTTGTGATGAAGCAGCAAAAATAATTTTCCAAAAGCTTAACAAAAGTGGAGTCACTCATGCTAATTTTGGAATCTACTTTTCAAGATTACTGTTGTTATTATTGCCTCAAAAAATAATTGATAGATTTTAGTTCTTAATCAAGCTAAACCCTCAATAAGAAAGTATCTATCAGAAACTAAATCTTATAGTTTGATTACTATAAATATATGAAAAAAAATCTTTCTTGGGGAAACTTACCTATTGAAAAAGATATTGAAATTTTAGACTATGATAAAAAGTTTTTTAATAAAAGTGAAATAAAAATACTTACACATGGAAAAGGTAGAAGTTATGGTGATGTGTGTTTAAACACTAGGTTATTAAGCCTTGCTAATCATAAAAAATTTTTGAAAGTAGACAAAGAAAATAGCTTATTGACATGTTCCTCTAATTTGACAATTAAAGAAGTGTTAAATGAAATTGTTCCTAAAGGTTACTTTCTTCCAGTAGTACCTGGTACACAAAATATTACTATTGGAGGAGCAATAGCAAATGATATACATGGTAAGAATCATCACACATCTGGTAGTATTGGTAATTTTGTTAAAAGCATAGAGCTTCACAGGTCAGACATCGGAATGATTACCTGTGATGAAAATAATAATAAATCAGTTTTTAATTCAACTATTGGAGGGCTGGGTCTTACAGGCACTATAATTTCAATCACTATTGAACTAAAGAAAATTAATTCAATATATATGGAAACTGTAAGTAAAAAGTTTTATTCATTCAAAGAATTTATAGAATTAAATAATAATTTTGAAAAAAATTATGAATACTGTGTTGGTTGGTTGGATCTTGTTAATTTAAGAAAAGGTAGTTTTAGAGGAGTATTGTTAGCTGGCAATCATTTAAATAATGAAACTGATAAAGTAAATATTCTTAAAAAAAGTAGACAAATTTCTTTTCCTTTAACCCTCCCTTTTTCTCTTATCAATAAAATAACAATTAAAATTCTAAATAGTTTATATTTTGCAATAAATAAAGAAAAAAAAAGTACGAAGCAAACTTATAGAAGCTTTTTTTTCCCTTTAGATATTATAAATAATTGGAACAAAGCATACGGCAAGAATGGTTTTTTTCAGTATCAATTTGTTGTTCCAAGTAAATATGCTGAGTCATTTATCTCAAAATTTATTGAAATTCTGAATGAAAACAACCAAACCCCAGCTCTTACTGTTTTAAAAAAGTTTGGTTCTATTCAATCTATTGGAAACTTATCATTTCCCAGGGAGGGGGTTACTTTAGCTATTGATTTTCCTAACAAGGGAAACAGTACATTAAAATTCTTACAACTACTAGATAAGTTGGTAATCTCACATGAAGGAGCTCTATATCCTGCTAAAGATGCGAGAATGTCAAAAGAAATATTTGAAAAAAGCTTTCCAAATAAAAATATTTTTAAAAGAGATATTGATCCATTATTTTCATCCTTTTTTTGGGAGAGAGTTAAGTAATTAGATTTTCTATAAATATTTTTAAAGACTTGCTTTAAATACAAAAATTATCTGTTAATAAATTCTTTTAATTCCGAAATAACTAATTCAATCAATAATTTGTTACCTTCTACTGTAAGGTGATTATCATCTGAATAATACATTTCGTACCCTTTTGTGCCGTAACATTTATTTAACTCTTTATTACATAAAATATCTTCTGGAGAAATTATTAGTGTATTATTTAAATTTATTCGATTTAGAAAGTCTTTAGTGGAGCTTATGTAGTCGATCCAATTTGAATATGTTATGGTTATGTCATCTCCCCATTCAACTCTTTTGTACAGATAGCTTTCTGCAACTTTTACAGGGTAAGTAGGGACTGGCTCAACAATAATAAAAAATTCGGAATTTTCAGATATTTTTACCATCCTTTCATAGAAAATATCTTGGTAGTCACAATTGCTACACTTAACTTCAACACCTCCTTTTGAGTTATCAAGCCATCTATCATATCTGCCAATAGCTAAAACAATATATTCATTTTCATTTAGTCTGTTAATAAACTTATCAAAATATTCATCACTACAAGAGTAAAATTCTCCAACAATATCTGTTTGCATTGACAAGAGACACCTCCCCTCTGGATTCAAAATGAAATTAATATTAAATTGGCAGGATAAATCTTTATATTCGTTAATCAGTGTATATGTGAAAGTGTTAACGTGTGAATCACCAATAATTAGTAAATTTTTTGTAATCTCACTATCTGCACAATGTTCATTGAATTCAATTAAATCAGAAGGGTTTGGATAGAGGTTTGTATTTGCCGAGTAAAATAAGACATTTTCAGGAACATGACTGTATCTTTCTTTATAGCCATCAGTTTGAATTGTATAATTTATAAATAATATAATTAAAAATATTGATCCAGATAAAAATATAGCTAGCTTATTTAAATTTATTTTCTGAAAATATAATTCTACATATTTCCAACTTAAGAAAGATAAGAATATAAGAGTAGCAAAAAAAACTACACGCAAAAAGAATGTAGTGTATGATTCGTATCTTATTTGATATATCTTTAAAAAAGCAAACAAAGGTTGATGCAACAAATACATTGAATATGAAATTAAACCAAAAAAACCAAAATACTTATTTCCAAGGAACTTTTGGATAGGAGTATCATTTTGTGATAAAAGTATTAAACAGACACCAATAATTGCAAATAATTTTGGCTCAATAGAGTTTAAAGTAACCATCTTGTCATCAAAATAAAATATAGAAAATAGTGTTAATGAGATGCCAATTTTTTCAGAGTGCCGTAAGTTAACTTTTTGACCAATGATCATTATTAACCCGCCTATTAAAAGTTCCCAAGCTCTAAATTGAATCTGATAAAATTTGATTAGATAATTAGTTGTTGAGTTTAGATAAACAGAATATAAAATTGTAGCGGAAAGAAATAGTAAAAAATATTTTTTTGTTTTATAAAGAATGAAACAGAATAGTGGAAAAACTATATAAAACTGTTCTTCAATCGCTAAGCTCCATGTGTGTAGTAGAGGCATAAAACTAGTTGATTCAGCATTATAAAAATCAAGGTTTTGAAAATATAAATTAGCATAAAAAAACATAGAAGAATACATCGTACCAACGTATTCCAAGATTGCTTTTGGTGTCATTAGCCAATAAGCAAATGGTATTGTTAGAAGAATGGTTGAAATTAAAGCTGGAATTATTCTTCTAATTCTTCTTATATAAAACCTTTTAAAAGAGAAACTACCTTCGTTAAGTTCAGACAAAATAATATTTGTAATCAGGTAACCCGATATAACAAAAAATACATCTACACCAAGCCACCCACCATTAAATATAGAAATATCTGCGTGGTAAAAAACTACTGACAATACTGCAATAGCTCTTAATCCAGTGATGTCATTTCTGAATGAAGTTCTTTTTATGTTTAAAGTATTTATTTTTTTGAAAAATTTTATCACTTTAGTGATTGTAGTATCAAAAACCTTAAAAACTTTAACTTGATTCTTTTAGACTATTTAAAAAAAATAATTAATAATTCAGTCAATTATTTTTTTTTCGATTATAAAAGCTGGTCTTTTTTTAGTTTCATAAAATATTTTTGAAATATATTGGCCAAGAATACTTAATGAAAATAACTGTAATCCGCTAATGAAAAGCAAACCTAATAGGTTAACATTTAATTGATTAAAATCACCACCATTAAAAAATGTATTTAATAATTGAAAAATTGTATAAAAAATTGTCACGATAGAGATAGCTACTCCAACACCACCTATTAAATTTAAAGGTAGTGTTGAAAAACTGAGTATTCCATCTATGGATAGATTAAATAGTTGCTTAAAAGACATTTTTGAATTCCCGTATCTTCTTTTATTTTTTATTACATCTACATAACCAACTTCAGATCCCATGAAAGCTCTTAAGCCAAGTAAAAATTTGTTAACTTCAGGTAAGTCAGAAAGGCTTTTAACAATTGATAAATCAATCAAAGAATAGTGACCCACATCCTTAGGAATAGTGAATTGTGTAAACTTGTTTTGTAACTTGAAATAAATTTTTGTATAAATCTTTTTTAAAAACTCACCATTCCTTCTCACCTTTCTTGCTAGAACAACTTTATACCCAAGTTCCCATTTGTTTATCAGGTCAGCTATATATTTTGGATCATCTTGAAAGTCTGCATCAATAATAACTACAAAATCTTCTTCATTATTTTCTAATCCAGCAAAAATAGCACTTTGATGACCAAAATTTCTCGTAAGCTTAATTTTTCTAAAATTCATTAGATTTGACTTCAAGTTTTTAATTATTTTCCAGCTTCCATCTACCGAACCATCATCAATTAAGGTAATTGTAAAATCGTAACTATCTGTTGGAACAACGCTTTCAATTAGATTACAGAATTCTTCAATACCTTTACTCTCATTAAAAACAGGTATTAAGATATTTCCTTTTTTTTTCATAAATATAAATTTAGCTTATCCTTCTATAATTATAAGTATTGAATAATAATAAAACCCAAAAATACATTTTGAGATTAACAATAATTTTAATTTTCTCTCTTTTGGTATTAAATATTAAAAATATTTTCATCAAATTGGAATACATATACCTATTTGTCGATGAAAGACAGTTAATAGACGACATTTATAACGTTTTCTTTCTAAATGATGAATTTGAAAGATTTTCGAATGTAAGTAATTTGTATATAAAAAAAATTCTGATATTTTTTTCTGAAATAATTATTGGCGGAAATTTAGACTATGGGAGACTCTGGAGCAATGTATTCGTATTTATATGTGCACCTTTCTTTTTTTTCTCAGACTCCTTACCAATAATTATTGAGCGTCTTTTACTAGTACTTATTCTGTATTTCAGTCTTTTTTATTTTTCTAGACATTTTGTATTAAAAAAATATCAGAGTCTATTTGTCCTATTTTCTTTAGGAGCGCCAGGTATCTTTTATGTTCTAAATCCACCAAAACCAGATGTTCTTGTCTTGTTGACTATGTTTATCGCCATAAAGCTTTTACTGAAAGATGAGAATTACAATCGTGGTTTTATATTTTTAGGAATATCAATTGGTATAAAGTTGACAAGTCTTCTTCCAGCGTTTCTCTTGGGCGTGTACTTAATTTATCCTCTAAATAAGATAAATGATATAAAAAAAGCTACGAGGGCTATCTTATATACAATCCTTGGATTAATTATTGCTCAACCAGCCATAATCATTCCATACCCTCCAATTATTCGAAG
Source organism: uncultured Candidatus Actinomarina sp. (assembly GCA_902510995.1). Lineage (GTDB taxonomy): Bacteria > Actinomycetota > Acidimicrobiia > Actinomarinales > Actinomarinaceae > Actinomarina. Next base: position 5,131 of record CABXDL010000007.1, on the reverse strand, counting down.
AATTATATCCCAAGTTAAAGTAGCTATAATTTACGACCAGGAAAGTATAACTAGTAGTTTGTTTGCAAGTATAGATAATTGGTTACTTTCTTTAGAGAATATATTTTCAATCAATAGATACATATTAATTCTTTTCTACTTATTTCTTGTTTTCGAATTATTTACTAACTTATATAAAAAAATAAATCTTAAAGAGACTTATTTTTTATTATTTTTTTGTATTTCTGTATTGTTTCATACAGTTTTGATAAGTAGAGTTTGGATATACTACTTAATGATTCCTTTTGTGTTTTTAGGTTGTTATTTATTTTTAACTCTTCCTTACAAGAAAAGCAAAATATCAAAGATAGTGTTCTCTTTTTATTTGATTTTATCTCTAAACGGATTAGTCACTAATATCTATACTCAGATAAATTATGGTTTTGAAGAAAATAAAGCTTGGACCTCAAATCTATATGAGTCTTTAGATTTTATTGAAAACATGTATATAAATATAGATAGTCCATATAACTTAGTCTATTGGGATCCTGACTACTATTTCCCAAAACAGAAGCTAACATATGATGGTAATTTTAAAGTCTTAGAAAATTGGGATAATGATCAGAAATTAAAACCTCTACAAGATAAAGTAGATTTTATAGTGACCAGGGAAGAGTTCTCTACAGGTATTAACTACTCAAAAAAAAGTATCGGCGATCTAAATATTTATTTTTTAATAGATAAATGAATTACTCCAATGAACTAACTATCCGTAAAACCTATTTATGTGTATATAATTTAAAACTAGATGCATAAAAAGTTTACAAAAATTCTCTGTGATCCCATTACGGGAGAAGACCTAGAGTTAATAGTTAATGAAGAGAACTCTGTTGAGGTTATATCAGGAGAACTTATATCTAGTTCAAACACGTACGAAATTAGTAATGGTATACCAAGATTTGTAAAAGACGAGGGCTATTCTGATAATTTTGGTTGGCAGTGGAATAAATGGGCGAGGGTGCAATTTGAAGATGAAAATATTGGCAGACCAATGGAGGGTTATTCAAAAAATATGTTTTCCACTATTACAGAATTTAATAAAAGAGAAATTCAAAATAAACTAGTCTTAGATATTGGCTGCGGATCAGGACGTTTTGCAGATATTGTATCCACTATGGGTGGAACAACAATTGCTTTAGATTACTCAAATGCAATTGATGCTGCAAAAGACAATGTAAACAATAAAAATGTATTATTTATTCAAGGAGATGCGCTTTCGTTGCCTATAAAAAATGAAGTTATAGATTTTTCATATTCTATAGGCGTATTACACCACACCCCCAATCCAAAAAAAGGAGTTGAAGAAGCTTATAGGGTTTTAAAAAAAGATGGAATATTTGCAATCAGTGTTTATTCAAAGCAAAGTCTGTATACGTTTAGCAGTGTTACATTCTGGAGGAGAGTATTCAAAGGAATGTGGCCACTATTAGGACATTATCCACCACTAATCTATTCAAGAATATTTGGTACACTTAATCACTATTTAGGTTTAATAAGTAAATATTTAACATACCCTATTCGCTTATTTTTTCCAACTATGGTTTTAAGCGACATTAGGTGGTCAATTTTAGATACGTTTGATGCAGTTACGACAAGTTTCCAATCTGGACATACTATATATGAGGTATTTAATTGGTTTAGTTCTTCAGGTTTTAAAGAAATTAAGCCTGGCAACTGGAGAGTGAACTTAATTGGTCGAAAATAGTTATCAATGAATATTTTATATATATTTGGTTTCAAGTATTCACTTGAACTCTGGAAACAAACAGGTGCATTAGAAAGAGAGTTTCAATTTATTGAAAGATTATCAGAAATTGGAAAAGTTAAATACACCTTAATAACTTATGGCGATTCAAGTGATGTTAATTTAATCAATAAAGACAATATCAGTATAATTCCAATGTTTTCTATATTTAAAAAAACTAATTCAAAAGCTTTAACTTTTATTTACTCTTTAATACTGCCATTTAAAATTCGAAAAAAAGTAAATAATATTGATTTAATAAAAACAAATCAACTTACTGGAAGCTGGGTAGCAATAGTATTTAAGAAAGTTTTAAAAAAACCATTATTTTTAAGAACAGGTTATGATGCATATATTTTCAGTATTAAAGAAAAGAAAAGATATTTAAAAAGAACCTTTTTTTATCAGCTAACAAAAATGGCATTACATAATTCAAGCCTATACTCTGTTACTAGTAAATCTGATTTCAAGTTTATTAATGAAAACTATAGTTTTAAAAAAAGTAAATTAATATACAGACCAAATTGGATAATTAAAAAAAACAATATAAAAAACATTTCAGAACGACCAAATAATTTTATTTCTGTTGGGAGACTTGAGAATCAAAAGAATTATAAATATCTTATTGAGTGTTTAGCTTATAATAATTTTACATTAGATATTCTTGGTGAAGGCTCAGAGAAAGATGAATTAATATCTTTATCAAATGAAAAAAAAGTAAATATAAATTTTATAAAAAATATTGGTTATTTTGAATTGAATGATTTATTTCAAAACTACAAGTACTTTTTAATTCCTTCAATATATGAGGGCAACCCAAAAGTGCTACTTGAAGCAATGAGTAATGGTTGTATTCCAATTGCTTCAAACATTGACAATCATAAAGAGATTATTAAACACGGTGAAAATGGATTTCTATTTTCTTTAAAAGATCATCAGAGTTTAATTAATATTATTAAGAAACTTAAAGATTCTGATTATTGTAATAAAATATCAAAAAATGCCTATGAATCAGTTAGCAAAAAAAATTCTTTTGAAAATGCTGTTAATCAAGAAATATATGATTACAAGAAAATCTTAGGGAAATCCTAGAAGAGTTTATATTTTTTGCAATAAATTTATCACTAAAAGTTAGTGAATTTTTTTAAAATTGTATATTTTTATATCTTTTTCTAGTAAGGATTTTTCTATATCTAAATTAGTCAATATCCCATTTAAATGTAAAGCTTCGTATTGGCCAATCCACCCGTATACTTTAAAAGTATAAAAATTTAAAGGTTCATAAGACTCTGACAGTCTTTCTTTTATTTCTCTAACTGTATCTTTTAATCCTGGAAAATCTAAGTCGTCATAGTATATTATGAATTCGTCATCTAGTATATCTTTATATATATTCTCAAATTCTGAATAAACGGCATGTGGCTCATGTAAAGCATCAGAAAAAATAAAATTGAATTTATGGTTAAGATCATTTTTGAAGTTAGTGTAATCTTCTTTTTTTAACACATCACCTTTAAAATATACTAAATTATTGTCATTTATTTTTTCAAAATATTTATCTTTTAAGTCAGGATTAATTTCATTGATATCATAGCTCACTATATTAGAATTATTAACGAAGTTCTTTATTTGTAATACATTTTTCAGAACAGAACATCCAATTTCAAGATAGTTAAATTTATTTGTAAAGTGATTAATGTAGAAAAAGCAGATTAAATCACTGTAGGTCGGATAATTCTTTATTGGTTTATTCAAATCTTTATATATTCTCTCTTGAATGCCGTAATCATTATTTAGATAATTCTCATAACTTAGAAAATAATCAAACGAATTTAAATATTCTCTATTCTGTTTAACTATATTCTCGAATAATAAGTTCTTCTTTTTTTTATAAAAAAGACTCAATCGGATATTTTGAAATTGTAAATTAATTAGCCTATAAAGTTTTGTAAATTTATATTTTATGTTTTCAATGTTCATTTATTGTGATTTTTTTTCAGCAACTAAAAAAATATTTTTCCCTATTATTCTTTTAAAAATTAAATCAATAAACTTAAATGGGTTAAATATGAACTTATCATAAAATTTTATCTTTGATTCATTTAGAGCAGGCTTGTAATGTAAGATTTTCATGAACAATACCCCTATCCAACCAGTAAAGTCAACATATTCTATATTCAATACATGAAACCCAGCATTTTCTACTTTCAATTTAAGATCTTTTTTCATATATCTTCTCCTGTGATTTACCCATACATCAATGTAGCTCCATACCAACATCGATGCAGGTAAATATAAGATTAATTTTCCAGAAGGTTTAAGTGCTTGGAAAAGCAAGCGTAGAATTTCTTCGTCATCATCTATGTGTTCTAATACATTGATTGAGACTATATTTTGATATGACTCACTTTTATTATTAAGACTACTTATATTAATAATATTGTCTTTTTTTAATTTTGAAATAGCCTCAGAATCTATCTCTAGTGCAGTTACTTCTTTACCACTTTTCATTAATAATTTGGAGAAAGTACCAAAACCAGCACCAAAATCTAATATGTTACCTTCACTTAGATTTTCAAGAATCTTTTTTAAAATATAGCTATTGTATCTAATAGCATAATCCATTGATTCAAGTGCATTGATGTCTGAATTTGCCATAAATTTATAATATACTTGTTAACTAAATAATTTTAAAAACTCAGTATCGAATCTTTCTTTTTTATAGTTCTTCTGTACAGTATTATATGCTTGCTCTGCAATCTCATTTAATGCAACCTCATCATCATAAAACTTTATCAACTGTGAAGCCCAGCTTTTAACCGTATTATTTTTCACAAAAATTATATTTTTTTCATTTTCAAATAGATCTCTATTCCAAAAACCCTTAGTGTTTGTTATCATTACGGGTGTTTTATTACACATAGATTGAAGTGCAACACTTTGACCTGAAGCTACTAGTTTGTCCTGAATTGGTAATATTGTAATTTTAGATTTTCTATATATTTTCAATAAATCTAAATCACTTAAATTATTGCCACTCCACTTAGCTGAAATAGTGTTTACGTTGGGCAAGTTTATTTTTGTTACACTCTCATTATTCGTTATATATGTGAACTGATAGTCTTTAAGTTCAATTGCTAAAGGTTCTAGTATTTCAAAACACCTTTCTTCATTATTGCCAATAAATAAAATATCTTTCTTACCTTTACTTAATGGAGTATCTTCTTTACTCCAGAAACTAACATCAGGACAAAACTCAATAAGCTTGAACTTATTCAAATACTTATTAAAATTTTCTACTGCAAATGAGTACTCTGTTTTTGATGTAAATATTATTTTTGTTACTAA
>CABXDL010000006.1 GCA_902510995.1 uncultured Candidatus Actinomarina sp. | reverse complement strand
TAAATTTAGATATTGGTTTAGGGACTTTTAAACCAATAGATACAGAATATTTAGAAAATTATAAAATTCATGAAGAAAATTACTCAGTATCAAAAAAAGATTTTTCAGAATTATTAAAACTTAAAAATAAAGGTTATAAGATCATATCAGTAGGTACAACTGTATTGAGAACATTAGAAACAGTTGCTAACACTAATGTTTACAAAGGACAAACAAGTTTATTTATAAAACCAGGTTATAAATTTAAAATAGTAGATTTATTAATAACTAATTTTCATGCACCTAGAAGCACTCTTTTGTCTATTGTATTAACAATATATGGAGAAAAATGGAATGAATTATATAAATATGCTCAGAGATCTAAACTTAAATTCTTAAGCTTTGGCGATGCTGTATTATTTGAAATAGAATGAGTAACTTAAATTTAAATATAATTAAAAAAGATGGAAACGCTAGGGCAACTGAGATTATTCTAAATAATAAGATAATTAAAACACCTAGTTTTATGCCGGTTGCAACAAGAGGTGCAATAAAGTCAACACCTCACATGTTTCTTAATAATACAGATGTTTTGTTAGCAAATACATATCATTTACATTTAAGACCTGGTTCAGACATAATTAAAGAATTGGGTGGAATTCATAAATTTATGAATTGGGACAAAGTTATTCTTACAGACTCTGGTGGTTTTCAAGCTTGGTCGATACCTACAAAAATAAACGATGATGGAGTTATTTTTAAAAATGTATATGATGGTTCTTCATTTGAGATGACTCCAGAGATGTCTATAGAAACTCAAAATAAACTTGGAAGCGATATAGCAATGATATTTGACTGTCTGATCGATATAAACGATCCTGAAGAAAAACAATTAGCTGCAATTAATCTTACAAGAGCCTGGGGGTTAAAATCAAAAGAAAAACATGCTAATAGGAAACAATCTTTGTTTGGTATATTGCAAGGTGGTTTACATAAAGACTTAAGAGAGTTATCAGCAAAATATATGATTGAACAAAATTATGACGGTTATGCAATAGGTGGACTGGCAATAGGGGAGACAAGGTCTGAAAGAAAAGATATTGTTAACTTTACTACTAAGTTGTTGCCTGAAAATAAACCTAGATATGTAATGGGTTTGGGTGACCTTCATGGAATTGTGGATTTAATAGAAGAAGGTATAGATATATTTGACTGTGTTTGGCCCGCAAGACTAGCTAGGCATGGAAAGTTAGTTGATGGAAATGATTATATAAACATTAAAAATAAAAGATATGAAAATGATCCTAATCCAATTAGTAAAGACTGCCCTTGCTTTACATGCAAGAATTTTTCAAAAGCTTATTTAAGACATTTAATACATAATGAAAATACATCTTCATGGCTTTATTTAACAGTACACAACTTAATTCAAACTGAGATTATCCTTGATGAAGCTAGGAGAAGTATATTAGAATCAAGTTTTAATCAATTTAAAAAGAGATATCAAGATGAATGATTTAATAACATTGCTGCCTTTAATTACGATTTTCATATTTTTTTATGCATTATTATATATTCCTCAGAGAAGACGAAACAAAAAACATCGAGAATTTATAAACAACATACAAATAGGTGACAATGTTGTAACTGAATCTGGAATCCATGGAAGAGTAACAACAATAAATAAAGAACAGATAACACTAGTTTTAAAAAAAGGTGAAATCATAATTAATAAAAGCTACATTCAAGAAAAACCATGAAAAATATAATTAAAATACTTCTTTTACCATTGATTGCTTTTGGTTTGTTTTACTACACAGTAGCTTTGGATATAAAACCAAAATTAGGTCTAGACCTACAAGGAGGAATATCAGTAATACTAACTGCTCCTGAAGATACAGAAGAAGAGCTCCTAATAAAAGCTGTAGAGATTATGAGAACACGTATAGAGGCTTTTGGAGATGTACAAGAACCTGAAATTTCAATAAGTGGTGATAGGTCAGTATTAGTACAGTTACCAGGAGTTACTGATCAAAACAAAGCAATTGAAGCACTCGGTACTACTGGTTTATTAACATTTAGACCAGTATTAGATTCTTCATTAAATACTGGTTACTCACCAGCATTTGAATATAGTCCTAACCCAGACGATCCTGATAATCCGATTAAAACTGTACCTGCAGGTGTAGATGATTTAGTTGGGATAAGCCTTGATGATAACCCTTCAACAATTTCTTATCTATTAGGCGTTAATAGTGGATTTCCAGTTATCTATGAACTTGGACCAGCTGCTTTGACAGGTAATGATATTTCAGATGCAATTGCTGTTTATCCAGATAATGAATGGATAGTGTCTTTGGAATTAAATTCTGAATCAGAAAGTAAATTTACTAATCTTACTAAAGAACTAGCTTCTAAATCTGGCGACCAAAGAAAAATTGCTATTGTTCTTGATGGAGAGGTTGTCTCAGCACCCGGTATAGCTTTTGACGTAGATCCTAATGTTGGCATAACAGGTGGAACAGCAGCTATATCTATGGGTAATGCTGATGCAGGAGAGTCTGCAAATAATTTAGCAGTCATATTAAGATATGGTGCCTTACCTGTTGCATTTGAAAGATCCTCAATACAAAAGGTATCTGCTACCTTAGGGGAAAATACATTAAATTTAGGTCTTCAAGCTGGTGTATTTGGATTAATTATAGTATCAACTTTGTTACTTCTTTATTATAGACTTCTTGGATTAATTGCTATTTTTGGCCTTTCTTCATTCGGTTTTTTATTTTATTCTGTTATTTCTTTACTTGGTAAATTCCAAGGCTATACATTGACTCTTGCTGGTATAGCTGGAGCTATAGTCTCGATTGGTTTAGCAGCAGATTCATATATTGTTACATTTGAAAAGTTTAAAGATGAACTTAAAATAGGTAGATCGTTTGAATTTGCAGCTAACAAAGCAGTTCAAGATGCATGGAAAACTATTTTGATTGCAGATTTTGTTTCTATATCAGCAGCTTTTCTATTATACATTCTTGCTATTGGACCAATTAGAGGTTTTGCGTTAGCACTAGGTTTAGCAACTACATTTGATTTACTATTTACAAGAATTTATACAAGAAACTCTGTACCTCTTATTTCTAATTTTACTAAGAGCCCAAGAATGTGTTTTCCAATAACAAATAAGGATTTACAAGATGTTTAAAAAACTATTTCTAGGTGATACCAAAATAGATTTTTATAAAATCAGTAACATTTTTTATAAAATGTTCATTGTTGAATTAGTATTATTTTCAACTGTATTAGTTTTAACTTTTACAAATATACTCGAATTGAATCTTTCTGTTGATTTTACAGGAGGTACTACATATCAACTTGAAACTGAATACTCAACAGATGATATAAATGATGTAATGAATAGTAAAATATTAGAAGTTTCAAGGTATCAAACTTTTGATAACTCAAGCTCTATAATTTTTAGAGCAACTGAATCTACATCCGATAAAGAGGCAGAGTTTTTATCTTACTTATCAACTAAATTTAATATTTCTGATTCAAATATTGAGTTTCAAAGAGTTGGACCCACATTTGGAGATGAAATTACGGAAAAAGGTTTGAGAGCTTTAATTATATTCTTAAGTTTTATAGTAATTTTAATTAGCTATAGATATGAATTTAAATTTTCACTAATTGCTTTAATTGCACTTATACACGATCTCTTACTTTGTTTAAGTGTATATTTATTACTAAATTTAGAGATAACTCCTTCTACTGTAATCGCCCTGCTAACAATATTAGGTTATTCTCTATACGACACTGTTATCCTTTTTGATAAACTTAACGATTCTAAGAAAATTAATAAGCAAAATAATATCAATATTGAAACTTTAAATAATACTTTCAATGCTGTATTAATGAGGAGTATTAATACATCTATTACTTCTGTTATTCCAATAGCTTCTATTTTATTTATTGGTAATTATCTTGGTTTATCTGGAGCCTTAACTGATTTTGCTTTACCTTTATTTATCGGTATATTATCTGGAACATATAGTTCAATTTTCGTTACTATCCCATTTTTATCTAAAATAATTAAAAAATAATAATCTTACTACCATTAAATTATGAGTAATTCGACAATTGAACAAGTAGATAATCTATTTAAAAAACTTACAGATGGTTACTCTAAAGATGAAATAGCTTTACTGAAAAAAGCTTTTGATTTAGCTTTAGCTGGGCATGGTAATCAGAAAAGACATTCTGGTGAGCCTTATATTACACATCCTTTACATGTTGCAATATATCTTTCCAATTTAAGTATGGATATTGAATCAATTGTTGCTGCAATTTTACATGATTTAATTGAAGATACAGATATTACCTACAGTCAACTAAAAAAAGAATTCGGTAAGGAAATTGCTGACATCGTTGACGGTGTAACCAAATTAGATAAGATAAATTATAATTCAAAAGAAGAAGCTAAAGCTGATGCCATTAGAAAAATGGTTATTGCTATGTCGAAGGATATTAGAGTACTAATTTTAAAATTAGCTGACAGATTACACAATATTGAAACAATTGATTATCTTAATGAATGGAAAAAGGAAAAAATTGCTCAAGAGACACTCTACGTCTATGCTCCATTAGCTCACAGATTAGGATTACAAAATATAAAGCACACCTTAGAAGATGTATCTTTTAATATTTTATTTAAAAATCAAAATGAAGAAATTAACAATTTAATTTCTAAATCCGCTCCAAATAGAGCTAAAAACATTAACGAATCTATATCTATTATTCAAAAGTTATTAACAGACAACTCTTTATCAGCCAAAGTAGTAGGTAGACCTAAACATAATTATTCTATTTATAAAAAAATTATCAACAGCGGACTTTCATTTAATGAAATAAATGACTTAGTCGGTATACGTATACTTACTGACGACGTAAAAAATTGTTATACAATACTTGGCTTAATACATGCTAACTTTCAACCTGTTCTTGGTAGATTTAAAGACTTTATATCCATGCCAAAATTTAATCTATATCAAAGCTTGCATACAACTGTTTTAACAACAGAAGGTCAAAGAATGGAGATTCAAATAAGGACACATGATATGCATTACAGAGCAGAATTTGGAGTTGCTTCACACTGGAAATATAAAGAAAAACCAAAAAATGATCTACAAGAATGGACGAATGATTTAAATAGTATCTCTGAAGAATACCCAGAACCAAATGAATTTTTATCTCATATGAAACTTGACTTATATGAGCAAGAGATATTTTGCTTAACCCCTAATGGAGATGTAATTACTTTACCTACTGGTGCTTCTCCAGTAGATTTTGCTTTTGCAGTACATACACAAGTAGGAGAAAAACTTATTGGAGCTAAAATAAATGGAAAACTAGTAAATTTAGGTACTTTATTAAAAACTGGTGATACTGTCGAAATCTTAACAACTAAAGATATGGATAAAGGACCTAGCAGGGATTGGTTAGGATTTGTAAAAACAACACGTGCTAGGTCAAAAATAAAACAATGGCATCAAAAACAAATGAAGGATGAGGACATTCAAAGAGGCAAGCAACTTTTAAATACTTGGCTTGATGAAAATACTGATATATTAAATTTTTCAAATAAAGAAAGTATTCTAGATTATTTATTATCTGACTATAAATACCCTAATTATGAGACTTTGTATTTAAATTTGGGAAATAACAATTTAAAAATTAATAACTTAGCTAACAGAATAAGAAAATTTGTTTTTCCAGAGGAAATTTCAGCAGAAGAAGATATTTTATCACCAGAATCCACACCTAGTAATAGTTCCCAATTGGTTTTAGTTGAAGGATATGACGATATAAAAGTAAGAATGGCAAGATGCTGTGTTCCTGTACCTGGAGATGACATATTAGGCTTTGTGACAATTAATAATGGTATATCAATACATCGATCTGATTGTCTAAACGTTAATATAGATAACTCTCAAGGTGAACGTATTGTTGATGTTAGTTGGGGGCTTAATACACACACTGGTTCAATTGTCTGGGTTGAGATTGAAGCTATTGATAGACCATACCTGTTAAGAGACGCTACTATCGCTATTTCTGATAATGGTGGAAACATACTTGTTGCTAAATCAGTAACTAATAGTAAAAGAATAGTATCTTTACTTTTTCAGATAGAGTTAAGTGACAACATACAATTAGAGTCTATTATTGCTGATTCTAAAGATATTGAAAACGTATTTGATGCAAAAAGAGTATTTCCAGGTAAAGGAGACTGATCTTTGAACACTATTAACACTTTCACTAGTTTTACTACTTCCAACTGTTATGTAGTTCAACCAGATCCTCAAATTGATATATGCTATGTAATAGACTTACCTCCGGATGTAGAGCCAGCTATTGAATATATAAAAGATAGGAATTTATCTGTTGGTGGATATTTATTAACTCATGGGCATTATGACCACGCTTTAGGGGCGCCTAAAGTAGATGGTAATATTTATCTAAATATGGATGATGAATTTTTAGCCAGAAACCCTCAAGAGCAACTTAGTCAATTTACTAACGAAGAACTATTAATTGAAGAGTATAAAGGACCATTATTAAATATTGAAACGTTTGATAATGAAGTCATAAAGGTATATAAAAATCCTGGACATACAAAAGGTAGCATATCCTATGAATTCGTAGAAATAGGAGTAGTTTTTACAGGAGATTTTGTCTTTTCTCAAGGTATTGGTAGAACTGATTTGTTTAGTGGAAGTTATGAAGAAATGAAAGATTCAGTCAACAATGTGTTTTTATCATTTGATAAAGGTTTGGAAGTTTTCCCCGGTCATGGTGATAGTGACACTGTCTCTAATATTCTTAACTATAATGACTATTTAAAGGAATTTATAGATGATTGATGGTGTCAGAGGTACAAGAGTTATCGAAGGTGATGAGGCAAAAAGATATTTAGAAATTATTAACACCTTTCATAATGTAGCTAAAAAATATGAGTTTGATTACATTAAAATACCTACTTTGGAAAAAGAAGAACTTTTTACAAGATCAGTTGGTGAACATACTGATATTGTTACTAAGCAAATGTATACATTCCCTGATAAAAAGGGTAGAAATTTAGTATTAAGACCAGAAGGAACAGCAGGAATTGTGAGACATCATATTGAAAAGAAGTATTCCAAAAATAAAAATTATTATTATTCAGATCAAATGTTTCGCTACGAAAGACCGCAAAAAGGTAGGTATAGGGAATTTCATCAAGTAGGCGCAGAAACATTAGGTTACAAAAGTGATTCAGTTAATGAAATATTTTCAATTATACAATTAAGTAACGACTTCTTAGAATCCTGCATACCTGTAGATTCAAATTTTACATTCGAAATTAATTCTATTGGTAATAGCGATGATAGAATTAAATACAATCAAGTTCTTGTAAAGTATTTAGAAGATCATAAAGATAATTTATCTGAAGACTCATTAAAAAGATTAGAAAGCAACCCACTAAGGATTCTTGATTCTAAAAACAAAAATGATACAGAAATATTAGTAAATGCGCCTAAATTATCTGAATATAGATCCGATAAATCAAAAGATAGCTATGAAAAAATAATTAATATGATTTCTGATGCAAAAATCTCATATAAAGAAAATCCATTATTAGTTAGGGGTTTAGATTATTATAATGATTTTACTTTTGAGATTGTACCTAATGAAAGCAATGGAAGCCAGGATGCTCTAGGTGGCGGTGGCCAGTATGATAGACTATCTAGTTTACTTGGAGGCAAAGAAATAAATGGATTTGGTGTTGCATTCGGCATTGATAGAATAATGGATTTAGAATAAATATGTATATATCAGATATAAGTAGTGTAAAAACTAATAATGAAATAGATGATCTAAGAGGTTGGGTAGACACCATTAGACATCATGGTGGATTACTTTTTTTTGAACTCAGAGATCACGACTCAAAAGTACAAATCGTAACAGATAAACCTGATGATTTCGAAAGCATAAAAAATGAATATTATGTATCAGTATCAGGAAGTCTTATTAAACGTCAAAAAGAGAATATTAATTCAGATGAGGAATATGGAGATATTGAAATAGAGTTAGAAACCTTAAGTGTTATCTCTCAGAGTAAAGTTCTTCCATTTCAAATTGATGATGGTATTGACGTAGATGAGCAAATAAGACTAAAACATCGATATTTGGACATAAGAAGAAATGAAATGAAAAATAATATCTTAGCAAGATCTAAAACATTTAAAAGTATTAGAGAAGCAATGAACAAACTTGGTATAGATGAAATTGACACACCAACATTAATCAAATCAACACCAGAAGGTGCTAAAGATTTCGTTGTTCCTTCAAGAAAATCACCAGGTAATTTCTACGCGTTACCTCAATCTCCCCAAATGTATAAGCAATTATTTATGTTGTCAGGTCTTAAAAATTATTATCAAATAGCAAAATGCTACCGGGACGAAGATTCTAGAAAAGATAGACAACCTGAATTTACACAATTAGATATTGAAATAGCTAATGCCGATCCTCAAACTGTTCAAAAAATAGTTGAAAAAACTATGAAGTATCTACTTAAATCTGTATATTCCATTCAGATAAAAACTCCATTCAAAAGACTTTCATATCAAGAATCATTAATGCTATACGGTACTGATAAACCTGATTTAAGAATAACTGAAACAATTACAGATTTAACAAACATATTTATAGACACTGAAATTTCTTTCATAAAAAATAGCATTAACAATAAAGGTTCAGTACGTGGTTTTATCTTAGATAAACTATTAACTAGATCTGAAATAGATAATTTGGATAAGCTTGTTAAAGAAGAAGGAAGCGCTGGTTTAGGTTGGTTTAAAATCACTGATAATGAAATATCCGGACCTCTAACAAAAATATTAAAAGACAACGAGATAAACAAAATAAAAAAATATAACAATAGTACAGTAATATTTCAGGCAGGGAATTCAACAGAAACAGCTTCTATTCTTGATATACTCCGAAGAAAGCTGTATGAAAAAAAAGAAAAAGATCAATATGAATTTATCTGGATAGATGAATTTCCATATTTTGAATACGAAAATGGAGAATTGCAACCATCTCATCATCCATTTACTGCACCTAAAAATACAAAGGAATTTAATAATAACCCAGAAAGTGCTACTGCATTACATTATGACCTTGTTCTTAACGGAGTAGAACTCGGTTCAGGTTCACAAAGAATAAATGATCCAAATATGCAGACTATTGTTTTAAGTAAATGGGGTTTATCTGATAAGGAAATAGGGGAACGTTTTGGTTGGTTTATTGAGGCTTTATCATATGGTTCTCCCCAACATGCAGGTTTTGCAATAGGCATTGATAGATTAATAGCTGAAATGGTTAATGCAGAGTCTATTCGGGATGTAATACCATTTCCTAAAACACAATCGGGATTAGATCCGTTAACAAATGCGCCAGCTAGATTATCAGAGCAAGATTTACTTGAATATAACATAAAAGTTGAGTGGGAAGAAGATGAATAGCGATCAAATAAGAATTAAATTCTTAAAATATTTTGAAGATAACAATCACAAAATTTTAGAATCATCTTCATTAATTCCACACGATGAGACGTTATTATTTACAGCAGCTGGAATGGTTCCTTTAAAAGAATTTTTTATGGGTTCTAAAGAACCGCCTCATAATAATTTAACTTCATCTCAAAAATGTATCAGGACCGTTGATATAGATATAGTAGGAGATACAGATAGGCATCTTACATTTTTTGAAATGTTAGGAAATTTTAGTATTGATAATTATTTCAAAGAGGATGCAATGAGATTGTCATATGAATTTATAACTAATGAATTAGGTGTTGACAAGAAAGACCTTTGGTTCACAGTTTATAAAGATGATGAAGAGTCTTATAATATCTGGAAAAATATAATAGGTATTCCGGAAGATAGAATTCAAAAGGGGGATAAAGATAATTTCTGGCATATGAATATTCCAGGCCCATGTGGTCCTTGTTCTGAAATATTTATTGATAGAGGTAAAGATTTTGGTGAAGAAGGTGGTCCAATTGGAGGAGGTGAGGATAGGTTTATTGAAATATGGAATCTAGTATTTATGGAATCAATTCAAGACGAACCTTATCATGTTATAGATGATTTGCCAGCTAAAAATATAGATACTGGAATGGGTTTAGAGAGAATGGCTATGGTTTTACAGGAAAAAGATTCACCTTTTGAGATCGATACATTTAGTTCTATGTATGAAGAACTTAATAAAGTTATACATAAAAATGATAAAAAATATGAAAGAATAGTCCTTGACCATGTAAAGTCATCAACCTTTATGATATCTGATGGAGTTGTACCAACTAATGAAGGAAGGGGTTATGTATTAAGAAGAATCATTAGAAGAGCTGCCAGAGCAATGTATAGATTAACTGATGAACTAAAGTCTCTCGATTTTTTAATTGAAATAGTAGTTGATGATTATAAAAGTACATACCCAGAGTTAGTACAAAACAAATCAAAAATAATTAAACTGTTCAAAAAAGAAGAAGAATTATTTCAAAATACTCTTGTTAAAGGTAATCAAGAAATTACCAATATGCTTAGTAATAAAAACGATATTGATGAAAAAGATGCTTTTTATTTATTTGAAACATTTGGTTTTCCATTTGAATTAACACAAGAATCAGCAATCGAACATGGTTTATCTATTAACTTTGATAAATTTAATATCTTACTTGATGAACACAGAATAAAATCAAATACAGGTAAAAAATCTGAAACAGACAATAAAATTATAGGTGTGGATATTAACAAATTTGTTGGTTACGATTCAATATCTATAGAATCAGAAGTTTTTCATATAGAAGAAGTAGGTAAAAATTCTGTCATTTTTACTAATGAAAATCCATTTTATTTCGAAGCAGGTGGGCAAATATCTGATAAAGGCTCAATAAAAATTAATGAGAAAATAATTGATGTAAAAGATGTTATTCAATCAGACACAGGTTCGACCGGATTACTAATTGAAAATAATAATTTAAAAATAGGTGATAAGATCACATTAAATGTAGATAAAGGGTTCAGAAGTTCTGTTTCAAAAAGCCACACAGCTGCTCATATTGTTCACTCATCATTAAGGAACATATTAGGAGATCATGTTGCCCAAGCTGGTTCCCACGTAGCTCCTGGAAAATTTCGATTTGATTTTAGCCATACAGAAAAAGTAAAAAAAGAAGAACTGGAAGAGATTTTTCAAATGAGTAACGATAATATTTACAAAGATTTATCAGTTAATACAAATGTTATGGATATAAAAAAAGCAAAAGATGAAGGTGCGTTAGCTTTTTTTGGTGATAAATACGATGATGATGTACGCGTAGTTAATATAGGTAACTTCTCTAAAGAGTTATGTGGTGGCACTCATGTTCACAATTCTAATGAAGTTGGCTTGATAGTACTTTTAAACGAATCATCTATTGGTTCTAATTTAAGAAGAATTGAAATGTTATCTGGTGAACAAGCTTATAGTTTTATGAGTAATGCTTATAAATCATATAAATCAGTAAGCGAAATGCTCCAAACTAATATTGAGAATGTTCCTGAAAAATTAAAAACTTTTATGGAAACATATGAAGATATTAAAGAAAAGTTAGACACTTACAACAAACAAGAGAGCGGTAAGGAATTAGTTAGAATTATCAACGAAGCAAAAGTTATTAATAATTTAAACACTTACATAGGCAAAGTAAATGTTTCTGACTCTAATGAAGCTAAAGATTTAGCGGTGCAAACTATAAAATCTCATAATCTAGACTTTATTTTCCTATTAGCAAAAATTGAAACTAAAACAGTTATTGTTGGATGCAAGAACGCAGAAAGTCTAGATAAGTTTGATGTATCTGAGATTGTAAGTAACGCATCCAAACTTTACGGTGGAGGTGCTTCCAAAGATCAGGTTTTATCAATAGGCGGTGGTACATCTGAATATGATGATAAGAAATGTATTGAGTATGTAACTCAAGAATTTACTAAAAATACTTAAATTGAATAATTTATTAGGAATTGATTTTGGAGAAAGGTTTGTAGGTATAGCTATAAAAAAAAATAATATTTCAATCCCTTATGCACATAAAATCATTGATACCAAAAATACTGAATTAATTTCTGAAATAAAAGAAACTGTAGAAAAAGAGGGTATAAGTAAAATAATAATCGGGTATCCGATTGGATTGAGTAAAAAACCTTCAAGAATGAGTAAGTTAGTAGATAATTTTATAGAAAATGATTTAAAAGTAAATTTTGATTTGCCTATCAAAAAAGTTGATGAAAGATTGACGTCAAAAATTATAGATCACTCAACTGATAAAAGATATGATGACCTATCTGCTGTTAAGTTATTAGAAACATACTGTTCAAATGAATAGTTTATATTATAAAAATAGATCCTATTTCTATGTTGTAATAACTATTACATCAGTAATAGCTTCAGTAATATTTGCGAATAGTGCAGCTAACTCAATCAAGAAAATCATCGATGTAACTAGCTCAGAAAATATTCAAGAAGTTAAAATTGTTTATGTATCAATACCACAAGGATCTTCTGCTACAGATATCACTTCAATTTTAGATAATAGAGGAGTAATAAGTTCTTCCTTAGCTTATGAAATATATTTAAGAAATGAGAATATGTCTGATAAGTTAAGGGCTGGAGATTACGAAATAGCTAACAATCTTCAATTTGATGAGCTAACTGAAATATTGTTAAAAGGACCTCCTTTAAAAACATATAATATTACTGTTCCTGAAGGGTTATGGATTAACGAAACGTTAGAGTCAATAGCTTCACAAACAGGTTTTGATGTTGAATTGTTAAAAAATTCTTTAATATCTGGGTTAGTTGAAAGTAAATATATATATCTCGGTGATTATAGTCAATTGCAAAATTGGGAGGGTTTAATATATCCAAATACATATGAAATTAATTTAGAAGCTAACGGTGAAGAAGTATTGCAGCTTATGGTTTCTGAACTTGAAAATGTAGTTGATAAATTGTTTCAAAATACAGAACTACCTTACTGGATAGATACTTATAATCAACTATTTGTAATTGCAAGCTTAGTTGAAGCTGAATCAAAGCTTGAAGAAGACAGGCCACTAGTTGCATCAGTTATTAAAAATAGACTGTACGATGATATGTTGTTACAAATTGATGCAACAGTTTTATATGCTTTGCAAAAAAGAAAGTCTCAAGTACTTCTTGTTGATCTTCAAATTGATTCAAACTATAACACTTATAAATACACTGGATTACCGCCTACTCCAATTTCAGGTTTTGGGGAAAGATCGTTATTAGCTACACTTAATGCTCCTGAAAGTGATTTTATATACTATCTTTTAACAGATAAAAATGGGAAGATGTCTTTCACTAATGACTATTCAGACTTTATTAATATGAAGAATAAAGCAAAAGAGGAAGGTGTCAATCCTTAATGGTTTCTACAAACGATATAAGACCGGGACAATCAATAATTATCGAAGGCTCAATTTTTTTAATTTTAGAGTATCAACACGTAAAACCAGGTAAAGGAAAAGCCTTTGTTAAAACTAAATTAAAAAATTTAAGTAACGGAGGAGTTGTAGATAAGACATTTAGAGCTGATGAAGACGTAGAGCAGGCTTTTATAGACAAGCAATCCTTTCAATATTTATATAAAGATGGTTCAGAATATATTTTTATGAATAATGAAAATTATGAACAAATCACTTTAAACGAAAAAATAATTGAAAATAAAAACCTTTTTATGAAAGAGAATCAAGAATTAACAATTCAAATGTACCAAAATAACCCAATTGATGTTGTTTTGCCAAGTGCTGTAGATCTAAGGGTAACAAAAGCTGAGCCTGCTGTTAAAGGAGATACCGTTACTTCTTCAAATAAATCAGTAACTTGTGAAACGGGTTTAGTAATTAATGTGCCTATGTTCATAGAAGAAAACGAAGTTATAAGAGTAGATACAAAATCTTCAACATACATTACAAGAGTATGATTAAAGATTTTAGACACCTTTGTTTTCAAGAATTTTTTAATAAAGATTTAAATGATATAGAAATTGACAAAAATTTACTAAATGAAAATCAAACTTTAAGAGCTGATCAGTTAATTTTAAACACAAAGGAAAATATTGAAAGAATCGATAACTCTATTGAAACATACTCTGAAAACTGGAGTTACGACAGGATAGGTAAAGTAGAATTAATATCATTAAAATTAGGTATTTCAGAATTAATAATGAATTTAACACCTAATAAAGTGATCATATCAGAATGGGTAAAGATAACTGACACTCACTCATCATCAAATGGTGCAAAATTTGTAAATGGTATATTAGATAAGATAAGTAATGAATTATAAAGAGATATTAATCAACGTAAATAATATTAAAAATTTACGCAATAACTTTTTAGAAAATTTTGATATAAAATATGAATCTGTATTTGAATCACTAACACAAGCAGTTAACAATAATAAATTAAATTCAATTAGATTGCATAAATATCTCACAAACAATAAAAAGCTTGGAAAAGTCAACACTGCAAGATACTTAAAATCAATTGGTTTAAATGAAACTTTTAAAATATCAGAACTTAACGACGATTTAATTATTAAAATAGCCAAATACTGTAGTGAAAAATGATAATTATATTTAGCGGTCCCTCAGGAGTTGGCAAGTCAACAATAATTAATGAATTAATAAAAGAACATGAATTATACTTCTCTATTTCACATACAACTAGAGAAAAACGTCATAATGAGATTGAAGGTCAAGATTATTTCTTTGTAACTACTGATCAATTTAAAGAGCTAATTTCTGAAGAATTTTTTATAGAATACGAAAAATACGGAACAGATTATTACGGAACTGGTAAAAATCAATTAGAAAATAAAAACTCAATAATAGTTTTAGATGTTGAAGTTAATGGTGCTACTAAGCTTTTAAACAACAATAAGCATTTCGTAGGTATTTTTATTGACATAGAAAATAAAGAATTAATTAAAAGATTAAAAGAAAGAGGTCATGATGAAATATTTATCGATAAAAGAATGGCTTTAGCAAATGAACAACGTAGTAGAATAAATGATTTCGATTATATAGTTAAGAATGTTGATATTAATACTACTGTTAATAATATTCTTGATATAATATGTAACTTAGAGGAATCATGATAAAACCACCTATTGAAGAATTGTTAGATAAGACACCAGGAAGATTTGCTTTAGTTATTGCTTCTGCAAGAAGAGCTAAGGATATTAACTCATATTTTAATCAGTTGGGTGAAGGTATTGGTGCTTATACACCTCCTCAAGTGCAAAGTTTAAGTAGAAAACCATTAACAATATCTTTTGAGGAAATAGCTGCCGGTAAGGTTGAGGTTTCAGAAAAAGAGTAAGTCCTAATGAAAAAGAATTTACTGCTTGGTGTAACAGGTAGTATTGCTGCTTCAAAAACAGAGGAACTACATTCGTTACTTATAGATTCTTATAATATTAAAATCATTTCAACTATTGAGGGTCTTAAATATTTAAGCAAAAGTTTTATAACTAACCATAATGTTTTATCTTCCTGGGAAGATTATCCTGGTTCTCCACATATTGAATTATCACGATGGGCTGACAAAGTTATAATATATCCAGCAACAGCAAATTTTATTGCAAAATTAAATAGTGGTATTTCTGATGATTTACTTTTATCAACAATGCTTATGTACAAAAAAAGTATCTATATATCACCAGCGATGCATGAAGAGATGTATTTAAATAAACAAACACAAACTAATATCACAAAATTAGCAAGCAAACATATTTTTTGTGGACCACGATA
The DNA here is from genome assembly GCA_902510995.1 of uncultured Candidatus Actinomarina sp. Lineage (GTDB taxonomy): Bacteria > Actinomycetota > Acidimicrobiia > Actinomarinales > Actinomarinaceae > Actinomarina. The sequence continues at coordinate 40,039 of CABXDL010000006.1, read as the reverse complement.
TGGGAATTTAGATATTGGTGATCAGGGGTTAGGAAGGCTTTTAGAACCTACTGAAGTTCTTGAAATTATAAATGGTAATAATGAAAAGGTAATTGTTACTGCTGGGCCTACTTATGAGAAAATTGATTCCGTAAGAGGTATTACAAATTCATCAAGTGGAAAACAGGGTAGGGCAATAGCTTTTGAACTCCTATCAAGAGGATTTGAAGTAACATATATTCATTCTGATAAAATTGATCCCGTACCTCATTCCAATAACGTTAAATACATCTCTTCTAATGATTTAAATAATGAAATTCTAAATAATATTGAAAATGTTACAAAAATATATATGACATCAGCTGTATCTGACTTCATACCTGAAAAACACAAAGGAAAATTGAACAGAAAGGATGGCGAGATAAATATAAAATTGTCACCCAACATTGATATTATTAAATCAATTAAAGAAAAACATAAGGACATTAAAGTGATAGCTTTCTCTGCACAATTAAATAACGATTTAAATTACGAAAAGATATCTGATAAAAATAGTGACTTTCTTGTAATAAATAACCTTCAGACAAATGATTTTGGATCAGATAACAATAAAATTTTAATAATTGATCATAACAAATTAATATATGAATCTGATAATGAAAATAAATATATAATTGCTAAGCATATTATCAATAATACTTTCTAAATATTGTGTATATCAATGTTGAATTAATCTATAACAATACGTATAACTTTGTTCAATTTACCTATAAGGTTCCTAAAAAATTTATAAATAAAATAGACATAGGTTCAATCATAGAAATTATATTTAGAAATAAAAAATATAATGCAGTTGTTGTTGAAATTAACGTTAAATTATCAAATAATATAAGAACTAATGAAGTTAAGAAATTGTTATGCAACTTATCTAAAGAACAATTTGATTATATAAAAATAGTTGCGATTTCAAATTATCTTAACATTGGCATGTTGCTTTATAATATATTCAATTTAACTACTTTCATAACACAAGAGAAAATTAATGACAAAAAATACAAACTAATGGAATTAGAAACTTTGAATGATAACGTTTCAGATAATCATAAAAATATATTTATAGTTTCTTCCTTAGAACAATGCATGAAATTAAATAATAAGTTAAGCGAAGAAAATATACAAATAGACTTTTTTCAAAAAACTGGTGGTAGAAATGAGATTGAAAAAATATTGTCCAATAAACTGAAAGTTAAAAACATAATTATTCTTTCTAACAATTTCAACTATTTTGAGGTCGAAGATGAAACTATTTTTCACTTTTATGACACAAATAACAAAGCATTTAACCTTCCTAAGTTAAATTCTATGAACATTGTGGAATTAGCAGTTTATAAGAATATGACCTTTGGTGGAAATTTTATATTTTATAACAAATTTCCAGCGCTTGATGTTTTTAACTCTATTAAACATGTTAATAAAATAGATATCAATAATAAAATAACTTACTTATATGGAAATAATCTAGAAGAATGTATCAATATGTTTCGAACTAAATTTGATAGTAGTCTTACAAAACCATTTACATTTTCTGATATAGTAAAAAATATTCTTTCTGATTTTAATTTCTCAAATCATTTTGATGAAAAAGACAATAATATGTTTATACTATTTAATCCTAAAATATCAACCAACAGAACACTTAACTCATTAAGATTAATATCTTTATTAAAGCAGTTAGAATTTTGTAAAAAAAATGACATTGAAGTTACAATAATATCTACTAAAGAACAAAATATTAATGATTTATTATCTATAAACAATATTAAAAAATTGGCACGTAAAGAGATACAAGAACGTATTGATTATGGCCCAAATATAAATACTAAAGTTTTCTCTTTTGCAACAAAAGATGAATATATTAATGAAAATTTTAATGATTATATATTAGGTCCTAAAAATAGTAATGATTTATTTGAGTATGAAATCAGATTAATTTTAAGTAATAATCTTAATTACAATAAGATAATGAGTTTATTTTCTGATGTAAGTAAGTTTGAACCAATAAAAATAAGGAATATTTGAAATGTTAGACATTGTTACATTTGGACATCCTTCATTAAAGATAAAATCTATTAACGTTACTTCTTTTGATGACGAGTTAAAAAACCTTACAGACATGATGTTGGAAATTATGTACGCTGCTCCCGGTGTGGGTTTAGCAGCTCCTCAAATAGGGATTAATAAAAATGTTTTCGTATTCGATGTTGGTGATGGTCCAAATATAGCTGTTAATCCAAAATCAATTAAGAAGAAAGGCAAAATTAACTTTCTTGAAGGTTGTCTTTCATTACCAGGATATTATTGGGAGATTTCAAGACCAGAGTATGCAAAAATAGAATGTTTTGACTTACAAGGCAATAATATACATTATGAAGGGGATGACCTCCTTGGCAGGGTACTTCAGCATGAATTAGATCATTTAAAAGGTAAAGTTTTGCTTACATCTCTAGATAGAAAAACACGTAAACAAGCTTTGAAAGATATTTCTTTAAATGGATTTCCAGGTAAAGATGTTTAATTATTTTTTTGGTTCTGATGAAAGAAGTATTAACTATCTTAAATTTTTACATAAAAAAAATAAAAATATAACCGTAGTTACAACAGCACCTGTAGAAGCAGGTAGAGGAAAGAAATTGAAACAAAACGATATTGAATTATTCAGTATAAAAAACAATATCAATTTTAAATATTTCAATCAAAACGACATATATGAAGATATGTTAAATGCTTTTTGTGTGAGTTTTAAAAGTATCTTTAGTGATAATTTTTTGAACAATAACAAAGATATTTATAACCTACATTTAAGTTTACTGCCAAAATATAAAGGACCCTCACCTGTTGAAACACAAATTTTAAATAGTGAAAATAAAACTGGTTATACAATATTCAAAATTAATAAGTACGTTGATGCAGGACCAGTAATGTTCTCTAAAGAAATAAACTTATTAGAAACTCACTACGCATCTGATGTATATAACTTTATTTATAAAGATTTTATAAGTTCTTACGATGAAATAATTAAAAGTTCAAATCTTTTAGTAAATCAGAAGAATACTAATGAAAATTTTACTAAAAAATTTGAAAAAAAAGATTTATGCATAAATAATGACCCTATTGAAGTAGCCTTACAAAAAATTAAAGCATTTGATGTAATCGGCCCCGCATATTATGTTCATAATAATAAAGTTTATAAAATCCATAAATATGGTTTCGAAACCAAAGGTTTAGATTTTAAACTTCTAGATGGTTTTATTTATCCAATTGAAATAACTCCTGAGGGTAAAAATAGAATGCCTGTAGCAGACTACATAAGAGGTATTAGATGAAAATTTCAGCAAGCATATTAGCTGCAGATCAACTAACTGTATTGGAAGATCTTAAAATTAAAAAAGATAAATACGACTATGTTCATGTAGACATAGGTGATAATGATTTTTGTCCAACATATGGAATCTCACATGAAATTGTATATAAACTCTTAGAAGATATTGATTTACTAATTGATATGCATTTTATGACTAATGATTTTCCAGAGCTTTTAAACAACCTATTAAACAATAAAAGCAATATTACAAAAGCATCACTTCATGTTGAATCAAATTCAATTAATAAATTTCTAACTGAAATGAGTAAACAAAGCAATATCGAAACAGGTGTCGGTGTTTTGGGCTCTTCTGATTTAAATATCTTAAAAAGTTTTATTTATAATGAAAAATTTAGTATTCAGTATATTTTATTACTTTGTGTAGAACCTGGATTTTCAAATCAGAATCCTATTATCTCTCCAGTAGAGAGAGTTAAGGAATTTAAACTATTATTTCCAAACTATGAAGGTGAAATTGTGGTGGATGGCGGCGTTACAGATAGTATGTTAGAAGAACTAAAAGAACTTAATGTAGATATATCAGTACAAGGTGGAGCAATTTTTGGTTAACAACTTAAATTATTTAAAAATCTCTAAGGGTATGACCATTGCTGCTATAGAAGCATTAAAGAGCAATCCCTTTCCTAATCCAAAGGTTGGTGCTGCTTTATTCGATAAAAATATGAATTTAAAAAATAAATCTTATCATGTACAAAAAGGTCTAGATCATGCTGAAGTTGCATTAATTAAACAGACTCAGTTAGAAGATAGTGATTATCTATATATCACTTTAGAACCGTGTTACCATGACGATACTTCTCCCTCATGTGCTAAAGAATTAATTAATACAAATATCAAAAATGTGATTATAGGAGATGTTGATGTAGACTCAAGAACATTTGGCAAAAGTATCAAGCTTCTAAAAAATAACGGAATAAATATTACAGTTGAAACAGGTGTAAATGACTTACTTAATCCATATTATAAAAATATAAGTAAATCTAATCCTTTAACTTACATAGGAAAAATTGGTATATCAGGTAACAATTATATATATGATTCTGAATCTAAAAATAAGTACATAACGAATGATATATCTTTAGATATTTCACATATTTTAAGAGCTACAGTTGATGCTATATTGGTTGGTAAAAATACATTTATTATAGACAATCCAATTTTAAATATTAGGAATGCTGAGTTAAAAGAAACTACAAACAGTCCATTAAAATTTGTTTGGTGGGGATCAAAAGTACCTAATGAAATTAACAAAAATGATAAATTAAATCAATATACATTCATTGAGTCAAATTCCTTACAAGAATTAGAAGATATTTTAATTAAAAATAACTGTAGATCAGTTCTTGTAGAGGGTGGTAAATACGTACATGAATTGTTATTTGCTAATAATAAATATCTTAAATTTTATGAATTTCGTTCACAAAATATTGTTAACAAAGGTCTATCTATGAACTATTTAAGTCAAAATGTATTTAACAAAGAGTATAAAGAAGAGAATAAATTTCTTCTTAAAGATAATGATTTAGTTATTTATACTAGAAAATAATGTTTACAGGAATAATTAATAATATAGGTATTGTTACAAGTGTTAGTGACAATTTATTATCTGTTAATACAGAAAATAAACTATTTAAAAATATCGATACTGGAACTAGCGTTTCTGTTGACGGAGTATGTCTAACCTTAACATCTCTAGAAAACGATAACATTAACTTTCAAATTTCAAACGAAAGTATAAATAGAAGTATTATTAAATATTATAAAGTAGATTCTTACGTTAATTTAGAAACTCCAGTAACAGCTAACGATTTCCTAAGTGGTCATATAGTGCAAGGTCACGTTGATGAAGTGGCTAAAGTCATCGATGTAATTGAACAAGAAAATAATCTTTGGGAATTTATATTTTCAAGTAACAATTCTAAATATTTAGTAGATAAAGGATCTGTAGCAATAAACGGTGTATCCCTAACTACAAACAAACCTGATAAAAGTGAATTTACTATTGCTGTAATTGAAGAAACCTACAAAAGAACAAATTTTCAATACTTAGAAGCCGGTACTCAAGTTAATATTGAATATGATATTTTATCTAAATATGTTGAAAGATTAATAAATGATAACTGATATTGAAACAATAATAAGTAAATTTAAATCTGGAGAAATGATCATCCTTATTGATGATGAAGAAAGAGAAAATGAAGGAGATCTTGTAGTATCTTCAGAATATTTAACTCCTGATCATATAAATTTTATGATTACTAAAGGTAAAGGACTAGTTTGCGCACCTATTGCTACAGAAATATCTCAAAAATTAGATTTATCATTAATGTTAGGCGTCAATAATGAAACTGAGACTCAATTTACTGCTTCAGTAGATTTAAAAGGAGATGGGGTCACTACTGGCATCTCTGCTGAAGATAGATATAAAACTATAAAAGGTCTGTGTAATGAAAATTCAACTAGAAAAAATTTTAATGTACCTGGACATATTTTTCCACTTCAATCTATGGACGGAGGAGTTTTGCGTAGAGCGGGACATACAGAGGCTGCTATTGATTTATGTAAACTAGCAGACCACTATCCAGTTGCAGTAATATGTGAAATAATTAATGAAGACGGCTCTATGGCACGTTATGATGATTTGATAAAATTTTCAAAAGAGCATAATTTACCTATTGGAACAATAAAAGATTTAATTGAATACAGAATCAACAAGACTGATATGGTATCTTTTGTTTCAAAAGCAAAAGTACCAACTGCATATGGTGATTTTACTGCTCATGTATATAAAGATAATTTAGATAACACTGAACATATAGCGCTAACTTTTAATGACTATCTTGAAAATAATGAAACAATGGTTAGGGTTCATTCAGAATGCCTGACTGGAGATGTATTATTTTCTAATAAGTGTGATTGTGGCTCGCAATTAGAAAACGCTTTTAAAGCTATAACAGAAAATGGATCTGGAGTATTACTTTATATGAGAGGTCATGAAGGCAGGGGTATAGGCTTAGGTAATAAAATAAAAGCTTATTCTTTGCAAGATGATGGAGAAGATACAGTTGATGCTAATTTAAAATTAGGATTTAAAATGGACCAACGTGACTATGGTACCGGTGCTTTAATTTTACGAGATTTAGGTATTAATAATATGAATATTTTAACTAATAACCCATCAAAAAGAGCTGGCCTAGAAGGTTTCGGTTTAAACATTACAAAACGTACCTCACTCATTGGTAATAAAACTAAAGAAAACGAGTCATATTTAGATACTAAACAACAAAAAATGGGTCATAATTTTAAAGATGAATAAAGTAGCTATTGTACATTCAGGATATTACCCAGAAATAATAGAGAATCTATTAAAAGGTATCGATAAAGATATGGACAAAGCTTTCGATCTTTCTCTATTTGAAGTTCCAGGAAGTTGGGATATAGTCTACAAAATTAATACTCTATCAAAAGAATACAATATTTTTATCGCTGTTGGAGTTATTTGTAAAGGTGAAACTGATCATTATGAATACATATCAAGTGCAGTAGCAAACGGTCTTATTAACTTATCAGTAAGCAACTCTGTATATATTGCAAACTGTATATTGAACGTGCACAATCTCGAACAAGCAATAAATCGCTCTCAAGGTAGTAATAACAAAGGGTCTGAAGCCGCTAAAGCTATTAATTTATTATTTACTTGATTTTATTTTTTATAAGATATAATTGATTAAGCGAACAATGTTCCACCCACTGTGTGTAATAGTGGAGTAAGTAAGACAGCTTCGTGCTGTTTTTTTTATGGAAGGAGTACTTATACCGGAACTTAATATAAATGATGATATCAAATCTAAAAAATTACTAGTTATAGCGCCTGATGGTGTTCAAATTGGAGTTTTAGAATTAAAAAAAGCAATAATTGTAGCTGAAGAATTAGATTTAGACTTGGTTGAGGTTTCTCCAGAAAGTAAACCTCCAGTTGCAAGACTTATGAATTATGGGAAATATAAATATGAATTATCTCAAAAAGCAAAATCATCAAGAAAGAATCAAGTAAAGATCAATGTTAAAGAAATGCAACTAAAACCTAAGATTGATACTCATGATTTTCAAAATAAACTTAATCAATCAAAAAAGTTTTTAAGTGAAGGAGATAAAGTTAAATTTACAATGAGATTTAGAGGGAGAGAAGCAGAACATCCTGAGTTTGGACAAAGAATACTTGATAAGTTTAAGGATGAATTAAGTGATATATCTGAAATAGAATCAACTTCAAAACCTGATGGTAAGTCTTTAACTATGGTATTAGCACCGAATGGAGTAAAAAAATGAAACATAGAACACATAAAGGAATGAAGAAAAGAATAAGAGTTACTGGAACAGGAAAATTTATGAGAAGAAGATCACATTCATCGCACTATAAATTAGCTAAAGGTAGTAACACTTGGGCAAGGTTAAAAAGAGATGTAGAAGCATCTAAGGGTGACAGTAAAAAAATAAGAAAGTTGTTGAGTTAAATGGTAAGAATTAGTTCGTCTGTTAGTAGTAGAAAATCAAGAAAGAAAGTCTTAAAAAAAGCTAAAGGCTACACAGGAGCAAGGAGTAAAAGATTAAGAGCTGCTAAAGAACAAGTAATGCATGCCGGTGCTGATGCGTTTACACATAGAAAAGATAAAAAAGGTGACTATAGAAGATTGTGGATTAGCAGAATAAATGCTGCTTCACGTACCCACGGATTATCTTATTCAAAGTTTATTAATGGATTAAACAATGCTGAGATAAAGATTGATAGAAAAATTCTTGCAGATTTAGCTATTAACGACCCAAAGGGATTTAAAAAACTTGTAGATTTAGCAAAAAAAAATATAAATGGCTGAATTAAATTTAGACAAAATATATTCTTCATTCTTATTAGCTATAGAAGATACCGATACACTTGATAAATTAATTGATATTCAAAAAGAATTTCTAGGTAAAAATTCTGTTATTTCTGAAGAACGTAAAAATATTGCAAGTTTAAATGATCATGATAAAAAAAAGTATGGTCAAAAAATCAAGGAAATTACTGAAAATATTGTAAATGACATTGAATCTCATAAATTAAAACTAGTTAAAGCTAAATATAAGAACAGAGAGGAAAAAGAATTTACAGATATAACTATTGATTGGTTTGAAAATACCGGAACAAAAGAACATATTATTTCATCAGTAATGGAAGAAGTAGTACAAATATTTTCATCTATCGGTTATACAGTTGCTCATGGGCCAGAAGCAGAAACTTCTTGGCATAATTTCGATGCTTTAAATACACCTATTTGGCATCCAGCAAGATATGAATCAGATACCTTGTATTTAGATAAAAAATTGGACAATTTGCTGAGGACTCAGACAAGTACTGTCCAAGTTAGGCACATGCAAGAAAAAAAACCACCTATTTATATAGTTTCCCCTGGAAGAGTATATAGATCAGACCAACTTGATTCAACACATTCACCTGTATTTCATCAAATTGAAGGTTTAGCTGTTGATGATGCAATCTCTTTTACTGATTTAAAAGGAACGTTAGAATTTTTTGTTAAAGAATTTTTTGGTAAAGATATCAAAACTAAATTTATTCCTCACTTCTTTCCATTTACAGAACCCTCAGCTGAAGTATTAGTTAGTTGGAAAGATAATAACTGGTTAGAAATTCTTGGATGTGGGATGGTTGATCCTAATGTTTTTGAAAAAGTTGGTTTTAAAAAAGGTACTCAAGGCTTTGCTTTTGGTGTAGGTGTTGAACGACTAGCAATGTTAAGACACAATATTGACCACATAAAGAATTTCTATGATAACGATTTAAGATTTCTTAGGCAATTTTAATGATTATTTTAAAATCATGGATAAATGAATGGATTGATTTATCAAATATTAGTGATAACGATATTTCCGAAGGTTTAGAGTCTTTAGGTTTTGAAATTGAAAATATGAAAATTGTAGAACCAAATTATAAAAATATAGTAGTTGGTAAAGTAGTAGATATTTATCCACATAATAATGCGGACAAATTAAGAGTGACACAAGTAGATGTTGGAAACAATACTTACGAAATTGTATGTGGTGCATGGAATTTTGAAATTGGTGCACTTGTTCCAGTTGCATTACCGAAATCGCATATTGTAGATAATTTTTTAATTGAGAAAAGAGAAATTAGAGGAATTGTCTCGAATGGAATGATATGTTCAGCTAAAGAACTTGGACTATGGGAAGAACATGAAGGAATTTTAATTTTAGATGAAAATATAAAACCAGGTACAGATTTTAGTTCTACTTATAGTTCTTATGATACATCATGGGAAATAGGTGTGACACCTAATAGAGGAGATTGCATGTCTCACCTGGGTGTTGCTAGAGAACTTAGCAATTATTTTGACTTAAAACTTATTACTAATAGTTTTAAAATTACTCCATCAATAGAAAATGTACTTATTACTAATAGTGGAAAGATAATTGAATGTAACTCTTATGCTTCAGTTGAAATAGAAAATTTTAAAATAACTGATTCACCTTTTTTTATAAGATATAGGCTTTCACAGGTTGGGACACGAGTAATAAACAACGTAGTTGACCTAACTAACTATGTTTTATATGACATTGGACAACCTCTACATGCTTTTGATCGAGATAAAATATTTGGTACTATTTCTGTAAGACAAGCTAAAAATAAAGAAAAAATAACTACATTAGATAATCAAGTACGAAATCTTGATGAGAGTGATTTATTGATTACTGATAATGATAAGCCAATTGCATTAGCAGGCGTTATGGGTGGACTTGATACTGAAGTAACTGAAAATACAACCAACCTTTTAATTGAGAGTGCATACTTTGATAAAGTTTCAATTATGAACACATCCAGAAAATTAAATTTAATATCAGACGCATCAATAAGATTTGAAAGAGGAATTGATTACAACTTACAAGAAGATGCTTTAGTGAGATTTATTGAACTGTTCTCATCAAATCAAGAAATTAATTATTCAAGAACTTTAATAGACGACAAGAAGAAAATACAAAATAAAACTGTTTCATTTAATGATAATGAAATTTATAAAATCCTTGGAACTAAATTAGATTCTAAATTTATAGCTAAAACATTATCAAGATTAAACATTGAACACAACATTGATAAAGAAAATATTTCATTTATATCACCATCATGGAGATATGATTTAGAAAGACCTATAGATATAATTGAAGAATTAGCTAAACATTTTGGATTTAATAATTTTGAGAGCACACTTCCATATGGAAACAATAAAAACAATCCTGGTTCTTTTTGGAATTTAAAAAGATATTTTACTAGTAAATTAAGAGCAAACAACTATCAAGAAGTTCAAACTTTATCATTTGTTGATGAAAAAAGCAATAGTAGATTTAACCCTGACAAAAAATATGTTCAAGTATTCAATCCCATAGATACAAACAACAAATTTTTAAGATCTAATTTATTTTCATCTTTATTAAATATATATAAATTTAATCTTGAACAAAATAATATTTCTGAAAAATTTTTTGAAATTAATACTATTTTTGATAATTCAAAACATAAACTTTACGAGAAAATACCTAATCAAACTTATTCTGTAGGTATCATAACACCTTCAATTGTAACTAATGTCGATCTTCGTGGTGGTGTTTTACAATATGATATACATTATGTAAAACATATTATTGATAATTTAATTGGAGACTATGAGATAAAAAGTATATCGAAACCAGGATTTCATCAGAATTATTCATATTTGATTATTAAAAATGGTCAGAACGTAGGATTTTTTGGACAATTAGCATACAATTTAATGGAAGAATTGAATATTGAAAGTCCATTATTTTTAATACAAATAGATATGGATTCTTTAGAAAATAACATTAGTAATAGAACTGAATATGTTCCACTAGCACAGTATCCGTTTATTAAGTTTGACTTATCATTTACCGTACCTCTAGAATTTAAAGCCATGGAGTTAGTTTCTTATGTTAAATCACTCCTTGAAAATAATGAAAATAAAATTGATATTTTTGATGATTATGTAAAAGAGAAATCTCGTAATTTAGGAATTAGAATAAGTACAAGAAACTATGAACAAACTTATAATGAAGAAGAAACAAGAGGGCTTTTGGAAATGCTTGCTGAAAAAATACAAAGTAAATTTAAAATAACATTGAATATGAGCAAATCATGACCGATATTAGTGGTTTAGACAATAGGGTTTATCAACTTTTATCACAAAAATCTTCTAAAGCTGCGGTTGATTTATTAGGAATGAGACTATCTACAAATTTTAATGGAAAATTTACTGAAATACTTATTACTGAAACAGAAGCATTTGGTAGAGCCAATACAGATCAAATGTCTTTAGCTACACAATTAAATAGAAAAATACCAAAGACTTTACCATCAGGACCACCTTCAGTATTAATTCTTAAATCTTATGGGACAAATAAAAGTTTATATCTTTTAACATCTAAAAAAGGTTCCTGCGAAGCAGTACTAATCAGATCAGGAAAAATATTGTTAGGAAAAAATTATATAGAAGTAAGAAGAAAAACGAAAATGAGGACTGACAATTTAACCGGTCCTGGGAATGTAACAAAAGCCTTAGGAATTAATTTGAAAAATGATGGTAATAACATTTTAGATGGACCTATTAACTTATCTCCAAGAATTCATCCCGCAGATAAAGCAATAGCTAAACAAAGAAAAAATTCTAAACCTCGAGATAAACATTTGTGGAGATTTTCCTTAATATTAAAATGAAATATATAGAAGAACGTTCGTCAGTAATCAATCCACTTGAAGATTATCATAGTTTATTAAAGTCTAAGAAAAAATTAAGAGTTAAACTTGGCGTTGACCCAACCGCACCTGAAGTTACATTAGGTTGGTATGCCGTTATAAGAGCCTTAAGAAAGTTTCAAGAATATGGACATGAAGTAATTTTAATTTTAGGAGAATTTACAGCCAAAGTTGGAGATCCATCGGGTAAATCAGAAACTAGAAATGTTTTAGATGATGATAGTATAGGTGTGAATTCTGAAGGAGTTCTTCCAATTATTAAATCTATTTTACATAAAGATAACTTAGAAGTTGTTTCAAATAAAGATTGGCTATCTAAATTAACAATTAACGACATGATGCATTTAGCATCATCAACTACTTTGGCTCAGATGTTAGAAAGAGAAGATTTTTCTAACAGGTATGAAAATAAAAATCCTATATCATTATTAGAGTTCTTTTATCCACTTTTCCAAGGTTACGATTCAGTTGCAGTAAAATCAGATATTGAAATTGGTGGAAATGATCAACTTTGGAATTTAATGCTTGGAAGGGAAATTCAAAAGTTTTATAATATTGATCCACAGATTGCAATAACTTTTCCACTTCTTATAGGTACTGATGGTAAAAAGAAAATGTCTCAATCTTATGATAACTATATATCTATTACTGATAATTCCGAAAAAATATTTGGTAAGATAATGAGCATACCAGATGAAACTATGTGGGATTATTTTCTGATGCTTACAGATTTAGAAATTAAAGAAATAGAAAATTACAAAAATGAGGTTAAAGCAGATAAAGAAAATCCATTCAATTTAAAAAAACAACTTGGTAATTTAATAATTACAGAATTATTTGACAATCAAACAGCAGAAAAAGCGTATGAATCATTTGAAAATATTACCATAAATAAAAATTTTCCAGATGAAATAGAAAATATTGCAATTAATAGCAACATTGAACTACATTTACCTAAATTTCTTCTAGATAACAACATAATAAAGTCAAATTCTGAAGGAAGAAGGCTGATTTCATCAGGAGCATTTAAAATTAATGATGAAAAATATGAAGATTTAGATATTAATTCAGATGCTCTTATCAATAAAACACTACAAATAGGAAAGCGAAATTTCGTTAGAATTATTAAGAAATAATACACTTTAAACCTATTAGTGTTACTCTAATAATTAAGAAATTTGGCTTTTTGACAACTGAGTAGAGTATGAACGCCGGTAGTGCAGAATTAATTTTCTAGCACTCTTTTTTTGTCAACTTTTTAGGAAAAAGTTGGTTATGGTTTTTAACCATAATATGGGATAAAACCCATGTTGATTCTTTGGTCAGATTAAAATTCAAAGATTTTGTTGGAGAGTTTGATCCTGGCTCAGGACGAACGCTGGCGGTGCGCCTTATGCATGCAAGTCGAGCGAAGCTTTTCAGTAGTTTACTACAGAAAATGACTGAGCGGCGAACGGGTGAGTAACGCGTGAGCAATCTACCTTAGTTACCAGGATAGCCCGAGGAAACTCGGATTAATACTGGATAATCTTATTACATCACATGATATTTTAAGTAAAGGTCAGCCGAACTAAGATGAGCTCGCGTTCTATCAGCTAGTTGGTGGGGTAAAAGCCTACCAAGGCTACGACGGATAGCTGGTCTGAGAGGACGATCAGCCACACTGGGACTGAGACACGGCCCAGACTCCTACGGGAGGCTGCAGCAGGGAATATTGTGCAATGAGCGAAAGCTTGACACAGCGACACCGCGTGTGGGATGACGGTTCTAGGATTGTAAACCACTTTCAGGAGGGAAGAAAATGACGGTACCTCCACAAGAAGCCCCGGCCAACTACGTGCCAGCAGCCGCGGTAATACGTAGGGGGCGAGCGTTGTCCGGATTTATTGGGCGTAAAGAGCTCGTAGGCGGTTCAACAAGTCGGTCGTGAAAGTTTAGGGCTTAACCCTGAAATGTCGATCGATACTGTTGTGACTAGGATATGGTAGAGGTGAATGGAATTCCGAGTGTAGCGGTGAAATGCGTAGATATTCGGAGGAACACCAATTGCGAAGGCAGTTCACTGGACCACTATCGACGCTGAGGAGCGAAAGCTAGGGGAGCAAACAGGATTAGATACCCTGGTAGTCCTAGCTGTAAACGATGGATACTAGATGTAGGAATTGGATTGACGATTTCTGTATCGTAGCTAACGCGTTAAGTATCCCGCCTGGGGAGTACGGTCGCAAGACTAAAACTCAAAGGAATTGACGGGACCCCGCACAAGCGGCGGAGCATGCGGCTTAATTCGATGATACCCGTAGAACCTTACCTGGACTAGACATATAGGGAAAAACTATAGAAATATAGTGTGCGTAAGCGCCCTATACAGGTGGTGCATGGCTGTCGTCAGCTCGTGTCGTGAGATGTTGGGTTAAGTCCCGCAACGAGCGCAACCCCTGTCCTATGTTGCCAGCAAGTAATGTTGGGGACTCATAGGAGACTGCCGGTGATAAACCGGAGGAAGGTGGGGACGACGTCAAGTCATCATGCCCCTTATGTCCAGGGCTGCACGCATGCTACAATGGCAAGTACAACGAGTCGCAATACCGCGAGGTGGAGCAAATCTCTTAAAGCTTGTCTCAGTTCGGATAGGAGTCTGCAACTCGACTCCTTGAAGTTGGAGTCGCTAGTAATCGCAAATCAGCTAAGTTGCGGTGAATACGTTCTCGGGGTTTGTACACACCGCCCGTCAAGTCACGGAAGTCGGCAATACCCGAAGCCAGTGGTCTAACCCTTATGGGAAGAAGCTGTCTAAGGTAGGGTCGGTAACTGGGACTAAGTCGTAACAAGGTAGCCGTACGGGAACGTGCGGCTGGATCACCTCCTTTCTAAGGAGAATAGGACGCAAGTCCTAAGGTCAATCACTGGTTGTCTGTATAGACTGATATTCTACTCAGCTGTGAAAGAGTCAAAGATTTAGGCTTTTTGAAAATTGTATAGCAAGCGCAATTGCAAAAGTATTCATATAGTTCAAGCTACTAAGGGCTATTGGTGGATGCCTTGGCGCTGGAAGCCGATGAAGGACGTGGAAGACTGCGATAAGCCACGGTTAGTTGTCAAACAAACTTTGAACCGTGGATTTCCGAATGGGGAAACCCAATTTATTTATAAATTACTCCTATCTGAATATATAGGATAGGTAGAGGGAACTAGGGGAAGTGAAACATCTCAGTACCTAGAGGAAAGGAAAGCAACAGCGACTCCCTGAGTAGTGGCGAGCGAAACGGGAAGAGCCTAAACCGAATAAATGTATAAGACTGATGTCGTTGTTTATTCGGTGTTGTGGGGCCTCAAAGAAAGAGCATCAGATCTTTCAATAAGTTACAAATAGTTATGTTAGAAAAATTATCTGGAAAGATAAACCATAGAGTGTAATAGTCACGTATTTGAAAATGTAATTACTTATATGAGTCACCCCAAGTAACAAGGAGGATATTCCTTGTGAATCTGCGAGGACCACCTCGTAAGGCTAAGTACGACCAGCGACCGATAGTGAACAAGTACCGTGAGGGAAAGGTGAAAAGAACCCCGGCGAGGGGAGTGAAATAGTACCTGAAACCAATAGCTTACAAGCAGTAGGAGGGATATTTATATCCTGACTGCCTGCCTTTTGAAGAATGAGCCAACGAGTTATCTGTATGTGGCAAGGTTAAGGAGTAAATCCGTAGCCGCAGCGAAAGCGAGTTTTAATAGAGCGTCTAGTCGCATGCAATAGACCCGAAGCGTAGTGATCTATCCATGGTCAGGGTGAAGCGAAGGTAAGACTTCGTGAAGGCCCGAACCCACTGATGTTGCAAAATCAGGGGATGAACTGTGGATAGGGGTGAAAGGCCAATCAAACTACGTGATAGCTGGTTCTCTCCGAAATGTCTTTAGGGACAGCGTTATATGTTGCGCTTTGGAGGTAGAGCACTGATTGAGCTAGGGGGCCAAAAAGCTTACTGAACTCAGTCAAACTCCGAATGCCAAAGTGTATAAATATAGCAGTGAGCCTGTGGGGGATAAGCTCCACAGACGAGAGGGAAACAACCCAGATCATCAGCTAAGGCCCCTAAATGTATGTTAAGTGTGAAACGATGTGAGAGTGTTCAGACAGCCAGGAGGTTGGCTTAGAAGCAGCCATTCCTTTAAAGAGTGCGTAACAGCTCACTGGTCGAATGTTCTCGCGCGGAAGATGTAACGGGGCTAAACATACTGCCGAAGCTATGGGATCTTACTAATCTTGATATTTATATCCAGGAGGTAAGATCGGTAGGAGAGCGTTGTATGGACAGCGAAGTAACAACGTGAGTTAGTTATGGAGACCATACAAGTGAGAATGTTGGCATGAGTAGCGAAGGAAGAGTGAGAATCTCTTCCGCCGAATGTCCAAGGGTTCCTGGGGAAGGTTCGTCCGCCCAGGGTTAGTCGGGACCTAAGACGAGGTCGAGAGACGTAGCCGATGGATAACAGATTGATATTTCTGTACCACTAATGAGACACCCAAACCGAATATATGTTGCTAAGGAAAGCCCTTCGGGGCCTACCGAACCACATATTTTTAGGTTAGCAAAGGAGTGACGGAGAAGGATAGATGAACCCAGGCGATGGTTGTCCTGGGGTAAATGTGTAGGATGGTTAATAGGCAAATCCGTTAACCTTATATCTGAGACATGATGCCGAGCCGCTTTTAGGCGAAGTCATTGATTCCATGCTTCCAAGAAAAACTTCTAGTTAGTTTTAATAGTGCCCGTACCCCAAACCGACACAGGTGGACAAGTAGAGAATACTAAGGCGAGCGAGACAACTCTGGTTAAGGAACTCGGCAAAATAGTTCCGTAACTTCGGAAGAAGGAACGCCCAAGTAAAGTAAGTGATTAACTTCATTAGCTTGAAAGGGCCGCAGTGATCAGACTCAAGCGACTGTTTATCAAAAACACAGGAGGGTGCAAAGTTCTAATACAACGTATACCCTCTGACACCTGCCCGGTGCTGGAAGGTTAAGTGGATAGGTTAGCTTCGGCGAAGCTTTGAAGTTAAGCCCCAGTAAACGGCGGCCGTAACTATAACGGTCCTAAGGTAGCGAAATTCCTTGTCGGGTAAGTTCCGACCTGCACGAATGGTGTAACGATTTGAGTACTGTCTCAACCAGAGACTCGGCGAAATTGCAATGTGAGTAAAGATGCTCACTATGCGCGACAGGACGGAAAGACCCCGGAACCTTTACTGCAACTTGATATTGATGTTTAATGTGCAGTATGCAGGATAAGTGGGAGACTTTGATTTAGATGCGCTAGTGTCTAATGAGTCATCCTTGAGATACCACTTTCTTCATATTGAGCTTCTAACCTAGATCCGTAATCCGGATCAGGGACATTGTCTGGTGGGCAGTTTCACTGGGGCGGTGGCCTCCTAAAAAGTAACGGAGGCGCTCTAAGGTCACCTCAGCGTGGACGGCAATCACGCATTGAGTGTAAGTGCAAAAGGTGGCTTGACTGTGACACAAACAAGTGGAGCAGGTACGAAAGTAGGAACTAGTGATCCCATGGTTGCATGTGGGTGCGCCATGGCTCATCGGCTAAAAGGTACTCCGGGGATAACAGGCTTATACCCCCCAAGAGTCCATATCGACGGGGGTGTTTGGCACCTCGATGTCGGCTCTTCTCATCCTGGGGCTGGAGCAGGTCCCAAGGGTTAGGCTGTTCGCCTATTAAAGAGGAACGCGAGCTGGGTTCAGAACGTCGTGAGACAGTTCGGTCCCTATCCGTCGCGCACGCAAGAGTTTTGAAGAAAGTTGTCCCTAGTACGAGAGGACCGGGATGAACGAACCGCTGGTGTGCCAGTTGTCCTGCCAAGGGCACGGCTGGTTAGCTACGTTCGGAAAGGATAAGCACTGAAAGCATCTAAGTGCGAAGCCTCTTCTAAGATAAGAACTCTCACCGGATTAACCGGGTAAGACTCCTTATAGAACATGAGGTTGATAGGTCAGAAGTGTAATTACAGTAATGTATGTAGCTGACTGATACTAATAAGTCGAGGGCTTGAACTGAATGCTGAGTAAGCGCGCTTGCTATAGAATGTTTAAAAAGTTTAAAGAATTGCGGTGGTGATAGCAGTGGGGATACACCCGTTCCCATTCCGAACACGGAAGTAAAGTCCACTAGCGTCGATGGTACTTGAGGGGCAACCCTCTGGGAGAGTAGAACACCGCCGACTTTTAGAAAAGCCCCTGTTTATCAGGGGTTTTTCATTTTTATAGTGTAATTTTTAATAAAATATTATCTAATAATTTTCAACGATATTATTGAAAAATAGAAAGTGCGACTATTATGCGACTATTTTTTTAGAAAATTAATTTGAAAGTTCTTCCCAAATTTTACAAACTCTAGAAGCACGCATAAAATCTTCACCATCTTCTTCTAGCAAATTTTGAAAGTCTTGAAATAAGGAATTTGGGTCAATTGTATTATAATCAATATTTAATACATCATCGGGATCAATTTCCATATTTTTTGCGACTCGGTTCAAGGCTGTTTCCCAATATATAATTAAATTTATTGTTTCAGACTTCGTATCTGAACTTTTTCCTGATACAGAATTAGCTACAAAATTAATACTACGTGATCTAGAAATACACCAATCTATTTGATTATCTGTTGCTAGATCAGTGGTTGTACAAGAAGTTAATATAATTGCAAATAAGATAACATATTTTAGTTTCATAAAAATAATTGTAGTAAAAATAGTGTGAGTATTATGCGATTATTTATTTGGATTATTCATATTAAACCATATTGTACAAATTTCTAAATGTGCTTCTTCTTTGACTTGAAGTGCTGTATAAAATTCAGATTCTAGAAGATTTGAATAATTTAGGTTATTATTTTCTATTAGTTGCTGGGTTTTAGAAAGATCAAAAGCAGCGAGTAAAGTGCTAAAAAGTTTATGTATCTCGGTATAATCAATTTCTTCATTTCTCAAATCTTCATCTTTCCACAAGTAGTCATAGTTGTAGGAAATATATCTATGGTTGCCAACACACCAGTGCCATACTTCCTCTGAAATTACTTCTTCTGTATTATTTGCTTGAAAAGATGAACAAGACATTAACATAATTGCCAATAACATAAAACGAAAAAGTTTCATAAAATAATTGTAGTAAAAATAGTGCGACTATTATGCGACTATTTTTTTTGTTATTTCCTTATATTGAGTATGAACAGATTACGTAATTACTAAAAACTAAAGAAAAAACTCGTACAACTATTACCTATATTCGCTGTATGCACATGAGGGTACTGTATACCTACCAATTTCGTTAGTAAAGTCCACTAGCGTCGATGGTACTTGAGGGGCAACCCTCTGGGAGAGTAGAACACCGCCGACTTTTATTGAAGAGCCCCTGAGAAATCAGGGGTTTTTCTATTTTTTATATATAATGAAATAATGGATTATTCAAAAGTGTTAAGATTTCTTATTATTTTTATGATTATTTTACTAACTGGACTATTGATCCTAGTAAATTTTTTAAGTGAAATAGCTTTTGAATTTTATGATATTTATCCAGGTGAAAGTTACGGTTTTATAAATTTTATAACTTATCCAAGTATTGTTTATTTATTTACGATAATTTTAGGTTTTAAATATTTAGGTACAAATAATTTAGAACATATAAACACGTTAATAATTATATTTATACTTTTTGCTGTTATGCGTACATATGGAATATTAGTTGATGGCCTTAATATTTCGTTGTTTGTAATAATGGCTTATCCTGCTGAATTTCTAGGTGCTCCTGTTTTTTACTTCATTAAAAAGAAAATTGAAAACTCTAATAATTATTAAATGACAAGAATTAACTTAGTTAATCCGAAAGAATTAAGTGATCAACATCTAGTAGCTGAATATCGTGAGATATTTATGGTTGGAAGTTCTCTACAACGATCTATTAAATCAAAAAATTGGTTAAAAACTAAAAATAATATACCTGATGTATTTACGTTAAACAAAGGACATGTTACTTTTTTTTATAATAAAGGTATGTACCTAGATAAAAGATATTCACTGTTAGTAAAAGAGATGAAAAGAAGGGGGATGAATCCAGATCCGAAAAGAAAATTTAATAAATCTCAATGGCCTAAATATTTATACAATGATTGGAAACCTAAAAATAAAGATTTAAAGATTATTAGAAAAAGAATTGAGGAGAAGATAAATTTAAAACCTGATTGGTATAGATACTCTTAGTTGCTACTTAAATAATTTCTTATTCCAGCAACTTGCATCAAGAAATGAGAATTGCTTATATAGTTTTGTATTGTTTCACTATCTACATTCAAACTCTCATAATTATTTACTACCCAATTTTTTAATAATTCAGCTGCTTCATCATTACTCGTGTTTGGTAAGTTATTAATAAACATTATCCATTCGTTAATACTTTTATAAGCGTTATCAATTAACTCATAAGGATTTAAATGTAACCCAAAATGAGCTATTGCTATTTGTTTTAAATCTAAACTATATATTTTCTCTAAAGATTGAAATAGTATATCTTTATTAAAATCCGGAGGAGGCAAGTTTGGTTGTATAAAATCACCATGAGGATAAATTAAGCCTAGAGTGTCTCCCATAAATATAGTCCCAGATTCAGAATCATAAAATGTATAGTGGTGTTTTGCATGTCCTGGACTATATAAAGACTTTAATTTTCTATTTTTATCAAGGTTAAATTCATGACCATCATTTAAAGTTTTAATATTTTCTATAGGTGTAGGTTTTATTTTTCCCCAATTATTAGTAAGCCATTCATCAGTATAAATTTCGGCAACGGCGTTCCATAATCTCTCTGGATTAGGTAGGTGCTTTACTCCTAATTCATGTACATGCACAAAATGATTCTTATATTTACTAACAACATGCCCAATACCACCTACGTGATCAAGATGAAGATGTGTTATTGCGGATCTTGTTATATTTTGTATACCTAAACTCTCTAAAGCAGATACAAGATACGGGAATGATTTTGATGGTCCAACCTCAATTAGTATTGGATCTTTAGAATCAATGTAATAGCAAGCTAGCCTGCCTTCTTTACCTTCCATTAATACATCAATTTGATATATATTATTATCAAATTTTTTAACAATTGGTTGCACATTTACATTGTTGCATAATTGGTTTATAAACTAAAATATATGTGTGAAAGTTTCTTTATCAAGTACATCAATGCAGTCTTTAGATGCAGCTAAAGCTATTTCTGATTTAAACCCGAATGCTGCAGATTTACTAATAACTAGCATTTTAACCTCTATGGTGGCTGATTTAGGCGTTATTACACCTACATCAGGTGGGTTGTTAACTTTCTTTGATAGTGATGTAAATTCAGCTCAAACAGTTGATGCTTATTTTGTAGCACCTAAGAAATTTGGGGGAGATGATGTAAGCCAAAATAAAATAGCTATTGCATATGGAGGTTATGTTGAAACATGCACGGGAGTAAATACATTTGCTATTCCAGGAATATATAAATTAATGGAATATATATACCAAAAAAAAGCTTCACTACCTTTAGAAGTTTTATTTGAATATCCAGTATCAATTGCAAAAGATGGTTTTAAACTAAATGAAACTTCAAAAGAATATTTAGGTTATACATTAGATTCTTTATTTTCAATTAACGATGAAGCATTGAAAACATTTAAAGTATTGAAAGAAGACGGTTTAGATAATGGAATTATCAAATTAGAGAAATTAGCTGATACTTATGCACATATGTCAAATAATGGTTTTGAAGACTTTAATTCTGGTGATATCGCAAAAGAATTAACTAAAACAATTAACGAAGGTGGAGGTCATGCTACTTTTGATGATTTTAATTCTTATGAATTAATCCATGATTCTATTTTTGAACATAAATTTAATAATATAAAAATATACGGACATAAAGGACCCTCTATAGGAGGATTAATGGTATTAAAGTACCTTAATGCTTTAACATCATCTACTGATAATTTAGAAGAAACATTACTAAATGTATATCTTGAAAGGAAACAAAATTTTGAAATATTTGAAAATAGAAGTAGTCTTGTAAAACAAGAAATAGAAAAATTAAGTTCATCACCTTCAACAATTCAAATCAGTACTTCAGATACTGATAACAACCATTACTCAATTACATTTTCAAGTGGTTATGGTTCTGGAGTTATTTGTAAACGTACAGGTATGTTTTTTAACAACTCTCTTGGAGAAATTGAATTAAACCCCCAAGGTTTTTTAGGTAATACATATAATGAACGATTAATTTCAAACATGAGCCCACTTATTGTTTCAAACAAGGAGTCAATTTATGCATTAGGATCACCGGGTGCGGATAGAATAAGTACAGCTTTAGCTCAAGTGATAAATAATTATATAAATAATAATGATTGGGCTTCTGCTATATCAAAACCAAGATTTCATGTGAATCAAGATAAATCAGTAAGAGCAGAACCAGAATCAATTGAAGAAAATATAAATGTTACTTTTACTAATCCAAATGATATGTATTTTGGTGGTGTTTGTGTTACTGGTATAAATGATGATGTAGTTGCATATGGAGACAAAAGAAGGGGGGATATAAGTTGGACAAATTAAAAAGTATTCCTCATAAGAATCTATTCTATTTTGGCTCTATGGTTGTTATTATATTTTTAATTCTTTCATATTGGCAATTCGATAGATATCAAACTAATAAAAACTTATCGTATGATGAAAATAATCAAGAGTTAATAAACATTGATGAAATAAATTTAACTACAAGTGATACATTTATAAAATTAAACGGGGCATTTAAACTTGTCGATTATTATAAACTACGTTCAAGAGTTTACAATGGAATCTCTGGTTATCACATCATTGCTATTTATAAAGATCAAAATAATACACATTTAACAGTTAATCATGGATGGATACCATTAGAAAATGCAAGGTTCGAAATAGGAAACTTTACATATGGGTTTGATGGTTTCTTACTAAATTATGATATAAAGTCACCTATAGGTCAAGATGACATAATAAGTTCTGAATATATCTTTCGTATTGATAAGAACTTTATTGAAAAAGATCAAATTATTAAGTTATCGGATAAATATGTCCATTTAACCTCAAACTGTGGTGTAGGTATTGAGTGTGCTCCTTTAAATACAGGTTATAGTCCTCCACATATGAGTTATTCTATTCAATGGCTCTTTTTTGCTATATGTTTAAGTATTGTGATTTTAAGAAAAAATAAGCTTATATGAAATTAGCACACACCATTGAAGGCGAGGGGAGTGATGTTCTTTTGTTGCATGGGTTCCCATCGAATATGTATTTTTGGGATGAAATTAAAAAAGATCTTATTATAAACAATAAAAGAGTAACTGTACCTGAACAGAGAGGATATCCTTTATCAGAATTAAATAATTCACTTGCTATTGATTTTAATATTGAGTGTTTAGCACTAGATATAGAAGAGTTAGTTAAAGAATTAAATTTAGATAATGAATTAACAATTGTAGGACACGACTGGGGATCAATTGTTGGCTGGGCAGTAGTATCAAGAAAAAATATAAGTGTTAAAAATTTTGTATCTATATGTGGTGGTGATGAGTTTCCTGGTTCAAATATTTATAATAATTTGAAATTTAATCTTGAAGATCACTATATTACTTCATTTCAAAATCCAAAAAAATCTGCAGAGGAAATTGATTTAAATCTAGATTCTTTCTTTAGATTAGCTTATAGAGATGTTTTTACAAAAATAGGACAACCTGATTTATCACTACAAAAATTATTTACTCACGGAAAAGCAAGGAAGTTAGTTGTTGACGATACTACGATTTACAATTACATAGACCATTTTAAAGGACACTCTTTATACCAGCCCATTTGTTGGTATTCAAATATAGATTTGAACATTGAGTTAAGTAGTGAATGGAGGAAGAAAGTAAAAACACCAGTTACATTTCTCTATGGTGAATTAGATGTTGCAGTTAAGTTGACAGATAAAATGAGTAACCGATTAAATAATTTAGGCTCAGACATTACTATTAAAGAAGTAAAAGGTGCAGGACATTGGTTACCATTGACCCATAAGGAGAGTGTTCTTAATGAGATTAGGTAAAATTATGAATATCTCACTTTGTCGTATAATTAATATTATGTTGCGTTATGTATAAGGCAATTTTACATGATCACCTAGATGGCGGATTAAGAGCTACTACAGCATTAGAATTTGCAAAAAAAGCTTCCTACAAGCCATTATTAGAGGTTGACGATATAAATATTTTTTTTGATAGGTCTAATTGTGATTCATTAGAAGATTACTTAGAAGCTTTTGTACACACAACTGCTCTAATGAACACTTATGAAAATTTAGAAAGAATTGCTTTCGAAGCAGCAGAAGATATGCATAATAATGGTATTAACATCTATGAAAGTAGATATGCTCCCCTATATTCAGTTAATTCTAATTTATCTATAAAAAATGTTCTTGAATCAATTAATTCTGGTTTCAAACAAGCAGAACAAATGTATGGGATACATTCGGGGTTAATTTTATGTGGAATGAGAAATGATAAGAAAAATGTAGAAAAAGTTGGTCAAATAGCTATAGATTATAAAGATATGATAATAGGATTTGACATTGCCGGAGTTGAATTAAATTTTAGACCTTCGCTTTATAAAGAAACTTTCAAAAAAGTTGAAGATGAGGGTATCAATATAACAATTCATGCTGGTGAAGGTGACAATGTGGAATCAATTTCAGATGCTTTAGAAAATGGTGCTAAAAGAATTGGTCATGGTGTAAGAATTATAGAAGATGTAGATCTAGAAAATAAACTACTTGGTAAAACAGCAACATATTTAGTTAACAATCAGATTCCACTAGAAGTATGTATTACGTCAAATATTCATACAAATATGTATGAAAATGAAGAAAAGCATCCAATTTTAGATTTAATAAAACTAGGATTTAATGTTTCAATAAATACAGACAATAGGCTAATGAGTAATACTGATGTAAATAATGAATTAAATATATGTAAAAAAATAGGAATAGAGAACCCAGAAGAATTGTTGGTAAAGTCAGCTAGCTATAGCTTCTTGAATTAAATTTTTATTATCTTTAGTTAGAAAATTATAAAACTCTTTTTCATTAATTAACTTAAAATTGTTATTTGGATAAAGTTTCGAAGCTAATTTTATTTTATTACTTTTCTTTGTTATAAGTTTTTGATTCATAGTAGTTATTTCAATATAAATGTTTAATGTTGGTAAATAAAAATCTGGTGTAAACATTTTTTTTATTGCACCACTTCCCCACTTCAAAGGAAAACTTATTGGTTCATAAATCCAAGGTATATCAAATAAATTAAGATGTTCAGTAAATAACTTCTCTGAAGGGTGAGCAAATTTCATCTATTATTTGATGAAATTTTTTCAGGATAAAGAGAAAATATTTCAGCTTCCGTTTCAGTGTGTACAGGCCCCAATGATATTCCAAACACAGCTTGTCCTTTACGTAATAAATCTAACATTTGGTTATTATCAGTTATTACATAAATTGACTGTCCGTCTGAAAAAATTGATATATCAGTAATATTTATATTTTTACCTAATATTTTATTTACATTTGAAAGAGCAATTCTAATTTTTTGAAGACTAATACCCGCATCTCTTAATTTATTTACTAATTTAACTTTTATAATATCTTGAAAAGAATATATTCTATGAAATCCAGAACCTTTTATATTTCTTATAGATGCTTCTACAAGTTTTGTTGATGTCCAATGATCCAATTGTCTATATGTAATACCTGTTATATTACATACTTCTGTTCCTGTATAACCCTGTCGCATAATTACAATCTACTATGAATATATTTTATTTCAAGGTTTTAAGAAAAATCCTCAGGCTTTACATCTTGAATAAACTCTTTAAATTCTTCTATTTCATTTGAAGAATCAACAATTAAATCTATAGAATGAGTTTCAAATAAATCTTCATTTACTGTAACTGGTATATTTAAACGTAAAGCAATAGCTATTGCGTCACTTGGTCTAGCAGATAATGTTACTAAGCCATTTCCATTTTTAAGTATTAAATTTGCAAAATACGTGTCATTATCTATATTTGATATATTTACTTCATTAATATTGCCATCTAGTGCATCAACGATATCTATTAACAAATCATGTGTTTGAGGTCTGTCGTGAAGTATTCCCTCTTGTGCGTAAGCAATAGAGACAGCTTCAATTGTGCCAATCCAAATAGGTAATACTTTTTGAGATGATGGATCTAATAATAACAAAATAGGTGTTTCTGAAGTTTCATCTAACCTTATTGAATTAACTTCTACCTTTATATTTCTACTCATATCAAAAATATTAGAAGTATTATTTCAAAAATTATAGTTTATAAATAAATTTTTTTATTATTGATTTGCATTAATTTTAAATATTTTTAAGGGATCAAAGACCCATTTTATTTTCTTTTGATTATTGCTGATTTTAAATGATTTTTTATATTGATTAAATGATAATGTAATATTTTTATTACTATAGTCGGATAATGTAATGCTATTTTTTTCACTTAAGTTGATAAATTCAGTCCATTCAATTTCACTTTTATATTGTTCAGTAACATAACTACTTCTTAGAATATAAATGTTTTCAGTTTTATTTAGAATTTTGTAATTATTAAAAGTTTCAATACTAGTTTTATATAACAATTTAGTATCAGAAAAATGAGAATATTTATTTTCATCTACTTTTGACTTGTTAACAATTGTTATTATTTCTCTTTCATTACTTTGATTCAAACCAATGAACGTAAGGCCTGCCATATCAGTCCATCCTGTTTTCAAACCTACGAAACCCTCTTTTAGTAATATATTTGTCGAATAATAAATCACATCGTTACCTGAAATATTAGATATGAAATTTTCTTTACTTACTAATGCGAGAATTTCTTTTTTTTGAATAGCTTTCAATGACATTTTTAAAAGATCATTTAAAGTTGTGTAATGATTCATTTCGTCCAATCCGTCTGGATTAATAAAGTTTGTATCATCCATACCAAAAGCTTTTGCTTTTTTATTCATTAAAAATACAAAATCATCAATATTTCCTGAAACAGCAATAGCTGATATATAAGCAGCATCATTAGCTGAATAAACAAGGAGTAATTCTAAGAGATTAACTATACTTATTTCTATATTTTCTGGAATGTATGCTACTTTACCATTTTCTTCATAATCTATTGGATAAATAGTTGTTATATATTCATTTAAGTTATATTTATCTAACAAAATAAGAGCAGTCATAATTTTTGTTAATGAAGCGGGATAAATTTTTTCATTAATGTTTTTTGAAAATAAAATAGAGTCATTTTGTATATCATAAGAAATATAATGATCTGTCGATAAAAAGTCTTCACTTAACTCTTCTGCATAAGAAGAATTATTTATTAGGAGAACTGCTAAGAAAAGAACTATGATTCTTCTAATATGTAACTCCTAATAATATTTGAGAAATTACTAACTGCTAATTTATAATCATTTTCATTAATATCAACATTGTTTTTAATTATCTCAAAAAAACCTAGTCCCCTGTCTGATAAAGATTTAATTAATGTAAAATTTTTTGCAGATAATCCAAGATTATAAAAATAAGCAAAAGAACTTAATCTATCAACATCATTCTGGCTAAATAATTCTTTATCTTTTTCAAAATTGTACTCAATTAAATTATTATAATTAACTAATGAAATTCCAGATTTTTTTAATGCATCATGTTTTGAATATTCTTGTATTTTAATATTTTTAATTGAATTATTTGATATAAGTGCAGAATTATTTTTTATTGCTTTAAGGCTATAAAATTGATCTTCTTGTAAATTTAAAATTTTTAATATTCTTTCTATATCTTTTGATGAAAATTCTCTCGTACCACCATTAGACCTTTTTGGTTTAATTAATCCTTCCTTTTCTAAAAAACGTATTCGTGAAATACTTACTGATGGATATTGTTTTTGAATTATTTTTACGGCTTCACCAATATTCATGATGCATCTACAGAGGATATAATTAGAAAATATTTTCCAATTTGTAATCTTGTTCCTGAAAATAGTTGTGTTTCTTTAGTAAGTTCTCCATTAACAAATATTCCGTTAGTCGAGCCTTCATCAGTTATTAATAACATATCATCATCTACAGAGATGTATGCATGATTTCTGGATACGGTAACGTCGTCAAGAATTATTTCTTTATCGTTCAACCTACCAATTTTATGAATTCCATTTGTTAATAACCAAGAAGAGGATCTAACATCTTCATTTAAAATTGATAGAATATATTTTGCATTCTGATTAATAAAAAGAGATTCTTCAAACGGTATTGTTTCATTATTCATTTTTATTTATCAACTTATATAAATATTCTAATGCTACAAAATAGTAAAAAAATATAGAAAATATAAGAAAAATATCAACAAATTTAATGAATAATAACGAATTAATAGTTAATAAACCTGGGTCTAATACGGATAAACATAATGAAATAAATATTAAAGCTGTTCCGGCTTTACCTTTATTTGAAACTTTTACTGTTTTTTGAGTTTTGATTACATATAACCCACCAATTGAAACTAATATTTCTCTGATTAGAATTAAAATCAAAAAAATAAAATTAAAATAAGATGCCAACCAAAATAATAACAAAACAAATACTATACGATCTGTTACAGGATCAAGAATAATCCCTAACTTAGAAACTAGATTAAATTTACGAGCAACAACACCGTCAATTGAATCACTGATACCAATAATTGCGATTAATAATATTAAATAAAAACTAGAAAATTCTTCAGGTTCAAATGTAATGTAAATGTAAATCGTTATAAATAATCTTGATAAAGTTATCAAATTTGGAAGTAAAAATATATCCTTAAATTTCAATAAAGAATATCCTTTACATCATGAGTTGCTATAAAGTGCTCTCCCCCTATGTCAACCATTGTTTTATCAGGATTATTTGATATTATTTCGTCTAATTCATTAAAATTTAACTCGTATTCAGTCCTTTTATATTTAGGATCAGGTACAGGTATTGAAGATATTAATCTTTTTGTATATGGATGGACTGGATTTTTAAGTAATTCTTCCGTTTCAGCAATTTCTACAATTTTGCCATTAAACATAACGGCGATTCTATTACACATGTATCTTGCAACTGCTAAATCATGTGTAATGTACAAATATGAAATATCTAAATCTTTAGCAAGATTTAACATAAGATCCATAATTGAGATACGTATTGAAACATCAAGCATAGAAGTTGGTTCATCACAAACAACAAACTTAGGTTTCATAATCAAAGTTCTAGCAATAGATACTCTTTGCCTTTGTCCTCCTGATAGTTCGTGAGGATATCTAGGCATGTAATTTTCGGGAGGAGTTAAACCAACAGTAGTTAATATTTCTTTTACAGCTTCTTCTCTTTCTGATAAGTTTCCAATGTTATGTATATTTAAAGGTTCTAAAATAATATCTTTAATTGTCCATCTAGGATTTAATGATTCATAAGGATCTTGAAATATCATCTGTATATTTCTTCTAAACTTTTTTAATTCATCATCATCTAAATCATCTATACTTTCTAATTCTTGAGATTCAGGATTTAAAAATTTAACATCACCATTTGTTTTGGGATCTAATAAACAAAGTGATCTTGCTGTAGTAGTTTTACCACAACCACTTTGACCTACTAATCCAAGGCTTTCACCTTGTGGTATTTCAAAACTAATATCATCAACAGCTTTGACTACACCTTTGTCCCTACTAAATAGCCCTCTAGAAATTTCATAATATTTTTCTAAGTTTTTTACTTCGATTACATTTTTTTTCATAATTTATCCACAGCTTACGCAACATAGGTCAGCCCAATGTCCTTTTGATATTTCAACTAACTTCATATCTAATTCTTGATTTTTGCATTCTTTTGATGGCTCAGGGCAACGCGGAGAGAAAGAACAACCTTTATTTTCATTTATTAAACTTGGTGGTTCTCCATCTAAAGATCTTAGTTTTTTTCTTTTACCGACAACTGAGGGAGTTGATTCTAATAAAAGTCTTGTATAAGCGTGCTTAGGTTTGTTAAAAATATTTGCTGTAGGACCCATTTCAACTACTGATCCTGCATACATTACAGCCATATTATCAGTCATCTCGGCTATAACAGCTATATCATGTGAAATGTATATCAAACTTAGTCCAAGTAGGTTTTGTACTTTTTTTAATTCTTTTAAAATCTGATCTTGAATTACAACATCCAAAGCTGTTGTTGGTTCATCTGCAATTACAACTTTTGGATCACATGAAAGTGCTAGGGCTATAATTGCTCTTTGTTTCATACCACCAGACAATTCATGCGGATACCTATCCATTATTGAGTTATCTAAACCAACAATGTTAAATAATTCTTCAATTTTTTGTGTATTTTCTTGTTTAGTGTTATCAGGTCTATGTTCTCTAATAGCTTCTCTTATTTGTTCTCCAATCTTAGCTACAGGATTCCATGCATTCATAGCTCCTTGGAACACTATGCTTATACCATCCCAACGAACTGTTCTTAATTCATTTTCCGTCATACCAACTAATTCTTTACCTTCTAATTTAATACTTCCACTAGAAATTTTTGCATTGTCTGCCTGAAGTTGTAATAATGACATAGCAACGGATGTTTTGCCACAACCTGACTCCCCTACTAAACCAAATGATTCACCCTCGTTAAGCACAAATGATACATCTTTTACTGCTGCAACTGGACCATCAAGTGTTTCATAATGCATATTCAATTTATCGACAACTAACACCTCTTTACCCATATTTACCTTTTTCTCAATCTAGGATTGAATACTTCATCTAATCCTCTACCTACAAGATAAAAGCCACCTGCTAAAAAAGTTACAGCTAATCCAGCAGGTAAAATTAGCCACCAGAAATCTAATCCAGAAAATATAAATCCATCAGTCTGAGATAAATAAATCATAATCCCCCAACTCATATCAATATTTAACAAACCAAGAAAAGAAAGTACAGACTCAGAAGCAATAGCTCCAGTTACAGAAAACACCATGAACAAAAGAGCCAAAGGAGCTACGTTTGGTAAAATATGCTGAAAAAGTATTTGCCATTTAGATCCTCCAGTAATTCTTGCTGAATCAACATAAGGTTTAACTTTTACTTGTAATGCTTGTGATTTAATAGTTATTACTGAACCACCTAAACCACCTAGCACACCTAGAACTACTGCTAAATGCCATACTTTTAATTCAGCAAATGCAGAAATAATAAATAGCAATGGAAGGCTTGGTAACATTAAAATTAAGTCTGACTGTCTCATCAAATATGCATCTACTCTACCTCCAAAAAAAGCAGCGATTGTTCCAAGAATGGTAGATATGCCAACACCTAAGGTAGCGCTTAATAAACCAAGCACGAAAGCTACTTGGCTGCCTTCCATAATCTGTGAAAAAACATCTCTACCTAGAGAATCAGTACCTAATAAATGTGTTTTTGAAGGAGGGGCAGGTTGAATAAATGTATCATAGTATTCTCCAACTTTTAAATCTGGTGCCATATATAATTTTTTAATATTAACTTCACCTGGTCCTGGACAGTCAGAATATGATTCATACTTTTCTGTAGGATATTCTTTAGGACACTCTATAACTAATAATTCTGCTTTTATTTGGTCATAGCCAACAACAGGATCATAAATTGCTGGATTCCAAATTCCTGTAATAAATAAGAATGGTTGAAGTAAAGCTAAGAAAAGGAAAAAGGCAACTATATATAATCCAATCATTCCAAGTTTACTTTGAGAAAATAATTTCCAGTTTTTTCTTAAAGCATCTTTTCTTAGTTGTTTTTGAAGCTCTTCTTGTTCTTTTAAATTATTTGACATATTTAACCTTGTGACTTAATTCTTATTCTTGGATCCAAGTATGAATAAGATATATCTGCAACTAAATGTGCTATTAAGGCAAATATACCAACAAATGAAAATGTTGCCATTGCTACTGGTATATCTTCTTCTAAAACACTTTGAAGTAACAACTGACCCATTCCTGGCCAAGAAAATATAGTTTCAGTTAAAACAGACCCATCTATGATCGTAACAATTGTAAATATAAATGATGTTACAACAGGCAGGAGAGCAGTTCTTGCTGCATGTCTGTCTCTAATTCTTTTTTGACTCAAGCCTTTAGCTCTTGCAGTTAGAATATAGTCTTCTTTTATAACTTCAACCATAGTTGTTCTTGTTAACAAAGCTGTACCAGCAAAAGCGACGATGGTGACAACTACAACTGGGAGAATCATGTGATATGCAATATCAGCTGCGTATGGTTTTTTTGTTAGTGCATCACCAGTGTTCCAAAATAAATAACTACCTATAAATATTGCTATTAAACTTCCAAACCTTATATTTCTTCGTTGAGTTAAGGATTCTATTCCTCTTGTTAATAAATAAGCCATAAATTGAATTACCGAAATTATTACTGTAAATTTAATCATTAAAACAAAAATTACATCACTATCCCATGGTGCGTCATACCATTTTTCAGGATATAAAAATTTACCTATTGGGAACCAACCCATTTTATATCCAAAGAACCAAAGCATCATAAGAGCAAACCATGGATAAAATACTGTATAAGAAAAAACAGAAGTTACTGTAATCCAAGTTTCAGATTTTGAACCTCTTCTCCAAGCTAATACTTTTCCAACTAAAAAGCCTGTGTAAAAAGCAACAATATTTACAATTGCAAATAACATTAGCGTCCTTGGCAGTCTTTCAGCAATTAACTCAATAGGTGTTTTTGGATAATATTTATAAGAATAACCAAAATCTCCTTTAAAGAAATTAACAACATATAACTGAACTCTTTCCATAATTGGTTTATCTAAACCATAAGTTTTTAATACTTTTTCATATGCGTCTGGTGGCAAATCAGGATTGAGTAATAAATTTTGAAAAGCATTTCCAGGAATGGCATTAAATAATAAATAAGAACTTACAAGAAAAATAAAAAATACAACAATCATTTGAAGCGTTCTTCTGATTATGTATTCTGCCATAATTTAATCCTCTACCTACATTTATAGGACCTATATATATTAATAGGATTTATGTAAAAAATACATAGGTGAGCTATAAAAGCTCACCTATGTAATAATTTTTTTTAATCAGATACTTTTACGTTTGATGGGTATCCGCCACCTGTACCAGTTAAACCATCCAATACATCAGTGAATGGGAAGGTAACATTGCTCTTATATACCTCAAGTGTTGGTACGTTAAACAACACTAAGTAAGGCATTTCTTCAAACAATATTGCTTCCATTGCCTGTGATATTGCAATAGCTTCGCTAACTGTTTTTGCAGCTTTGAACTGATCTGTTAAAGCGTCAAATTCAGCATTGTTAAATCCTGGTGTGTTATATCCACCGTCGCATGTATCATACGCTGAGTTGAAGAAATCAACTGTATGGTCTGGGTATGCACCCAAGCCCCATCCAAGCATATAAAAATACCAGTCATTACAATTTTCTGGTGTGAACACCTTGTCAACAATAACGCTAAAACCAGTTGGTCTAGCAGTTACATCAAAACCAAGTTGTTGCATCCAATCAGCTATGAACAAAGACATAGTAGATCTCAATGGGTCATAACCAGCACCTGGAGCGTATAGTAACATATCGCTCGGTGGTGTTTCACCATTAGGACCTTTAACTCCAGTTGGAGCTACTGCTCTGTCAGCACCACCAGGGTGTGAACCCCAGTCACTTGCTGTCCATCCACCATTTTGAAGGATTTCAACTGATTTGTTGAATCTTTCTTCAGCAGATAGTCCAGCACAGTCTTTAAGCACACCAGTTACTGGTGCAACCCAAGCTGTTAATGCTTCAGGCATTTGTCCGTCCATGTTTACAGCTACCCCTTGTAGAACGTTATTAAGCACAAATTCTTTATCAGATATACAAGCTACTGATTGTCTAAATGCTTTGTCACTACCAGGGAAAATTCTCGTATTGAAAGCCATGTATCTCATACCATTACCTAAGTTAGCAACAGTCTCGACACCTTGAACTCTTGATAGTTGGTCAAAAAGATTTCTCTTTACACCTAATGGGTTAAGAACAAAGTCTACTTCCCCATTTTGGAATGCTAAGTAAGCAGCATCCTGATCACTATATAATGTAAATTCTACAGTTCCTACATAAGGACCTGATGTATAGGTAAATGAATCTCCAGTAGTGTCACCAAATGATGCACTAACTTTTGGAGCTTTTCCATTATCCCATTCAACAGCAGTACCACTCTTATAAATAGTAGTATCTCCGCCGAACCACATTGTATTTGAATCATATGACCATGTATAGAATGCACCTTGTTCAACTTTGTCATATACAAATGCACTAGCTACAGGAGCTTTGCTCCCGTCAGCAGCTAATAGAGTTTCTCTATCAGTTGCATATTGTGACCAATAACTTGCTGGAAGTATTGGTGCTTGTGCTACTTTGTATTGCCATGCAGAAAGTCCTGCATCAAAGTTCAAAGTGATTGCTACAGTATAGTCATCAACAGCAACCAAACTAACAATACCTAATGTGTCTTCACCAGCAGCTGCGTAATAAGTTTCCCAGTTGCTTAAAAGACCAAGGCCTTGAGCGGTATTATATGTAAATACCATGTCGTTTGCTGTTATAGGTGAACCATCACTCCATTCATATCCTTGTGTGATTGGCACAGTATAAGTATATGTGTCATCACCATTGTCAGTTGAAGTTTCAACTAACTCATCAGCTATACCTGTTACAAGCTGATAGTTTGGATATGATATAGAGAATAGTGAAACTGCTTGTCCAGACATAACATATGCTGTCCATACATCAGTTTCGGTATCAAGATAATTCCAATAATTCTGTGTTTGTGGATCCGAGAAAATAGCCATTTTATAAACACCGTCCGGTCCGGATGGTGCAGCTTCCTCAGCAGCTGCTGCAGTAGTTGCAGGAGCAGCAGTTTCAGCCGGAGCTTCCTCTACTACTTCTTCTGCAGTATCGTCACTTCCGCCTCCGCAAGCGACAACTACCATAGCAAAAACTGTGAAAAGTAATAAAAATCGCCAAGATCTAGATCCTGTGAAATTACTCAAAGTTTCTCCTTTTTGTATACAAAAATTCCACATTAAGTGGAATCATCTAATAATAGAGGGACTTACTAGTTATACAATTAATATGAAATATTTTTAACATTTTGAATTGAAAATATCTATATTTACGTTATAAAACTTAAAATTAACTGAAAAAGCCTAATAATTAGATAAAATCCGAATAAAAAAATGCCAAATTTAAAGCCAAAATTTTCCATTTATAAGTTATATTTCATTTTTATACAAATATTATAAAATCCATAATTTATTCTTAATTTGTTTATTAAAAAACTTTGATAATTTTTAGGTATTCGTCCATTTAAATTAATTGCTATAGATGGAGGTAATGAGTCATATTGAGTGGCATATTTTAATTTCGAACGCTTGCCCCTAAATGGATGTGGAGGCTTAGATACCCACAATTCTCTTAAGTAAATATTTAAATCTGAAGTTGTGACCCTGGTTCTTAATTGTTTATTTATATCTGTCAAAACATTATTAATTAGATTTATACCTTTTGTAGTTAATGCGGAAATTCTTAATACATGAACCCAATCAAATTTTTTTAAGTTATCTTTTATATGTTTATTAATACCTTCTTTTTGTTCTGTATCTAGTAGGTCCCATTTATTTAAAATTAATATTGGAGTAACATCATTTTCAATACATTCATTAATTAATCTCAAATCTTCAAAACTTATTCCAATAGTTGAATCAATAACCAACAATGCTACTAACGAATGGTTCAATTGATCAACAGCAAGAGAAGAAGCGTATCTATCAATCTGATTTTTTTGTTTGTTTCTTGGTACACCAGCTGTATCAATTATTTGATATTTATCATTTTCAAATTTGAAAGTATCTTTTATAACATCTCTTGTTGTTCCTGAAATAGAAGATACTACCGATCTATCTGTTTTTAATATTGAATTAAATAAAGTAGATTTTCCGGAGTTAGGTCTTCCAATTAATACTATTGAATTTGATTTCTGTATAGGTTGATTATTACTTGTTCTTTTTATTTTATTAGATAACGCGTTACTGAGCTCATCTGTGCCTATTTTATGAACAGATGAAATATAAAAATCCTGATCATATATATATTTATATAAGTTTTTATCTAGATCATGAACTTCAAAGTTTTCGCATTTATTAAATACTGTAAAAATTGTCTTACCTTTACTTTTTCTCAATATGTCATTTAACTTATCTAGACCTTTAAAGTTTTTTGAATCAACATCAATTACAAATAAAATTATATTTGCATCATCTATGTACCCCTCTAATTTTTTTTGAAATTTTATATTTAATTCATCTGGATTCTCTAAATATCCAGGTAAATCAGAAACCTTAAACGTTCTGTCATTAATAGTTGCTAGTGAAGAGACCTTGTCCCTAGTTGTATTAGGCGTTGAACCAATAATTGATACTTTTTTTGAACATAGCACATTTACTAATGTTGACTTACCAGAATTAGGTAAACCCAAAATTAAAACTTCGTCAGTATTATTTTCTTTCATAATTTAAATATAGCTATCCTTATTTTATGGTAAATAATCTATATGTTGTAACTCCACGAGGTTTTTGTGCTGGGGTTGAAATGGCTATTAAAGCATTGACTTGGTTGTTAAAAATATATGATGAACCTATCTATTGTTATCATGAAATTGTACACAATGACTGGATTGTCAGTAAATTTAAAGATAACAATGTCAAATTTGTAAATAATCCAGAAGATTTACCTAAAAATGCAATAGTTATGCTATCAGCCCATGGAACAGCACCAAAAATTGAAAAAAAGTTTAAATCAATATCATTAACTAACATAAATTCTGTCTGTCCATTGGTCACAAAAGTCCATCATGAAGCAAAAAGATTTAGTGAACAAGGCACAGAAATCATTTATATAGGACATAAAAATCATGATGAAGCTATGGGTGCAATGGGTGTTGCTCCTGAATCTATGACTTTGATTGAAAGTGTAAAAGATATGGAAGATGTATCTTTAGAGACAAAAGATGTCGCATTACTTGCACAAACAACTTTAGCTATATCTGAGTGGGAACCGATAATGATAAAAGCTAAAGAAATGATTCCAGATTTAAATTTACCTAGAAAAAATGACTTATGTTATGCAACTACCAATAGGCAAGAAGCAATAATAAATATATCTGAAAAAGTAGATTTAGTAATTGTTGTTGGCTCTTCTACTTCTAGCAATACTAACGCTCTTGTTACTTCATTAAAAAATATAGGTAAAGTTGCTCATAGAGTTGAAAAAACTGAAGATCTTAATAATATAAATTTAGAAAATAAAAATGTAGCAATAACAGCTGGAGCATCAGCTCCTGACCATATGGTTCAAGATTTAGTTAGGTATATAAAACCAAAAAATATTGAATTCTATATTCACAAAGATGAAAAAGAATATTTTCCTCTTCCAACTGAATTAAGAAATAATATTAAAAACTTAACAAATTTTATTTCTTCAATGTTTCCAGATAATAATGTTGAGTCTGTGTTTGGTGTTAAAAATGACAACAACTGGTCAGCTAAAGAAGCTTTAACTTCTCTATAATTTCTTCTACTGTTTCTTTTTTACTTTTGTTTGTATTGTCAATTACTATTGCATTTTTGGGAACTATTAATGGCGATTCTTCTCTGTGCATATCTTTATGATCTCTTTGTTTGATTTCTTCAATAGTTTCTTGAGATCCAGATTGATTTTCTCTTCTCTTGCCTCTAGTTTCTTCATCAGCATCTAAATACAACTTAAAATCAGCATTTGGAAATACAACGCTTCCCATATCTCTTCCTTCAATAACAAGTCCCCTGTCAATATCTTCATAATAATTTAATAAAGTAAATTTTATTAAATTTCTTATTAAAGGATCTTTTGCAATTTCTGAACTGTATTGGTTAATTTTTTTATTATAAAGTTCATTATCATTATATTTTTTTTCATTTATAAAGCAACTTCCAGAATTATCTATTTTTATTTCTATATGTTTATAATTTGTAATTTTATAATCATCTATATATTTAGCTATATATCTATATAGTTTTCCACTAGAAAAAAAAGAATATTTTAATTTTACAGCTATTTCTTGTCCAATAGTTGTTTTGCCTACACCTGATGGTCCATCAATAGTTATTATTTTTTTCATTTTTTTACTTCTTTAAGTTCTCCTATTTTCATATTACCTAGGGTGTGTTTGCCAATACTTATTCGTTTTAAGTTTGTAATTTTTACATTATTGTATTCAAATATTCTTCTTATTTCTCTGTTTTTGCCAGTCTTTAAAGTAACAGCATATTGATATTTAGTTATTTTATTTATTGAATAAAGTATTAGTTTTTCATTATTATCATTTATTGATTTATTAAATTTTGTTAAATCTACATCTTCTATGTCTGTAGTAACAATATATTTTTTACTAACTTCTTTACTTGGGTGAGCATTAATATTTAACCAATCCCCGTCTGTACTAAGCAACATTAAACCTTCTGAGTCTTTATCCAACCTACCTGAATATTTTAAATTTTTATTATTGATTAACTCATACATTGTTTTTGAGTTACCTTGACTAGTCCTTGAAGATGTATAATTTTTCGGTTTATAGAATTTATAATATTTATGTTCTGAAATAGAATTAATTACTTCATTTTTATATGTTAATACATCACTTTCATTAACTAATTGCCCCAGCTTGCCTTCAATACCATTTACTTTTATTAATTTTTTTTCAATTAGTCTGTCTGCTTCTCTTCTAGATGTATTTAAATTAAGCGCTAGGTACTTATTAATTCTCACTTATTCTTCTTCATTTGGTGAATTAAAATATTCACCAATACTTGGTAAGTCTGTAAGAGATACTAAATCAGCCTTTTCTAAGAATAAATTTGTTGTTATATATAGTATTGGATTTCCAGGTACATCTAATTGTCCACCTTTATCTATCAACCCTCTTGCTTCAAGAGTCTTAATAGATGATTCTGATTCTACTCCTCTTATTTCTGATATTTTTAGTTTTGTAATAGGTTGTTCATAAGCAATAATTGCTAGAGTCTCCAAAGCTGGTGTTGACAGTCCTTTTAATATAGATGATGGCTTAATATCACTTAAATAAGTAGAAATTTCATTAATTGTTTTAATATCTGATTTATTTTTATCAATATTTATTTCAAAACCTAATTCAATTTTATGCATTTCAGATT
Source organism: uncultured Candidatus Actinomarina sp. (assembly GCA_902510995.1). Lineage (GTDB taxonomy): Bacteria > Actinomycetota > Acidimicrobiia > Actinomarinales > Actinomarinaceae > Actinomarina. Next base: position 300 of record CABXDL010000006.1, on the reverse strand, counting down.
TTATTTCTTGTAATAAGGTCAATAAATCATTATTTGAGATTCCTAATAACTCAGTAAAATAAGAGTGTTCTACAGGTCCATCACTTATTAATAAAGTTGCGGTAATAATTTTCTTATTCATAATTTTTTTCTATATTAATTTCTCTATCAATATTATCTTGATCAGCTTTTATAAAGCCCCATTTAACAGTTTCTAATAACGCTAGGAAAAAAGCTACTGCTTGTTCTGTAGTTTTAACTCCTAGGACAAGTTCTTCAAAAGATGTTGTAAGTCTTCTATCTATGACAACTAATAATTCA
>CABXDL010000005.1 GCA_902510995.1 uncultured Candidatus Actinomarina sp. | reverse complement strand
TTTTTGATGCAGTAACATTTCTACTTTCTTCATATATACTTTTTTATCTTAGAACGGATCAAAGCAACTTTTCTGGAGAAGGTGAGAGATTTAGCTATGTTGAGTTTAAGGAAGGTTTAAATTACTTTTTCAAAAACACTTTAATTAGAAATATTACGATATCAATTTCATTAAGTCTTTTCGCCGCAGGAGCACTATTTATTTTAGGTCATACTTTTTTGACTGTGAACCTAGGGTTTACAGAGAGCTCTTTTGGTTTCATGATTGCAGCTTTTGGCTCTGGAATTCTATTTAGCATGATTACACTGAGTTATTTTGTAAGCTCTTTTTCAAGAGTAAGTTTTTTAATTGGTCTTAGCATGATTCTGACAGGCCTCTCGCTCTTTACTGCTTTTAAGTCTATTGAGTTTATTAATATTTTATTATCAATTTTCGTTTCAGGAATTGGAACAGGAGGTGTTTACCTTCTTACAATTAGTTTCTTACAAGCCTCAACAAAACCTGAGCTTAGAGGAAGAGTTTTTGGCAATTTTTATTCCATAGGAAGAGTGGCTTTATTAGCTTCATTTTTAACTACAGGATTGCTTGCAAATTTTCTTGATGAGTATTTTGAAGTAACAGGAGTAGAAATAGTCTTGCAAGGCAGTGCTGTCTTAATTTTTGTTTCAGGTTGTATAGGCAGCTTTACAGGGTATAAGAAAATAATAAATGATTTTGGAATTGAGAATTCAAACTTTAATAATATAAAATTAGACTTTAGATCAACAAAGGACGAAGCAGAATGAATTGTAACTACTTAGCTTTCGAAGGCATTGATGGGTCCGGGAAAACGAGCTTCATTGAAGGTCTTTGTAAAATTTTAGATAATCAAAGTAGAAAATATAAAGTGGTACGCGAACCTGGTGGTACTGAATTAGGAGAAGGAATCAGAGAGCTTTTATTAAGTCATGAATATAAAGTTCCTGACATGAGTGAGGCTTTTTTATTTTGTGCAAACAGAGCAGAGCTTATTAAAGAAGTTGTAATACCAGAAATTGAATCGGGATCAATTGTAATTAGTGATAGGAGTGCCTATTCCTCTATTGCATATCAAGGAGCAGGAAGAGAGCTTGGAGTAGATAAGATATATGAACTTAATGACATAGCTTTAAATGGTTTTTGGCCTGAGAAAGTAGTTTTATTAGATATAGATCCAAAAAGTTCTCTTGAAAGACAAAAGATAAACGATAGGATCGGTAGTTCGGAAATTGAATTTTTTGAAAGAGCCAGGCAAGGGTATTTAGATCTAGTTGCTAAATATCCTGATAAGTTTTTAGTAGTAGATGCAGAAAAAGAGTTTTCAAAGAATCTAGATCTTATATGTGAGTGGTTAAGCATTGGAAAAACTTAATAAAAAATTAGCACAGGAATTAGAGTCTCCTTTTCATGCGTATTTATTTTTAGGAAACACATCTAGCCACTTATTAAGACAAGCAAAGATATTTGGTTCAAAAGTTTTATTTGACTCAGAAGAAGAGATAGAACATCCAGATATAAAGGTTGTCGCATCTGAAAACTTAAACACTCTAGGTGTTGATGATATTCGAAATATCATTGAAAACGATGGTTTGGTACCAGTTGAAGGGAAATACAAAATTGTTATATTTCCACCAGTAAAATCTCTTACAGAAGAAGCATCAAATGCATTATTGAAAACATTGGAAGAACCTTCAGAGTCAAGTATTTTCATCCTTACTTCAAGTGGAAAATTTTGGTCTCATGCAAGAGATGACTCTATATTGGGAGTTCTTTCTACAATAAAAAGTCGATGTAGAACAATATTTATAGATTCAGATATTGAAACTGAATTTAATTTTGCAGAAGAAGACTTTATAAACTTTATGGAATCAAACAAAAGAGAAGATGAAGATTTTAAAACTATCCCTAAAGAATTTGTTACAACTTTAGAGTCTTTAAAAGATGTTGGAAATAATTCAACTGAGAAAGTTTTTAAGTTTCAACAATTTGTAAAAATAATTGATGAATATAGAAAAGATAAAGAAGACTCTTCTCAAGTGAATAGCACTAGATTTATTATTTCTTCATTTGAATACCTAACAAGAAACTTGTTGCTTTCTCAAGAATTTGGCAAAAAAGAATTTAGATACTGTGAGTTGTTACAAGAATCTATGGATGATTTAGACAAAGGGATGAGACCAAACATAGTATTGAATAATTTTGCTATAGTTTCAAGTAAATTATGAGCACTATAAAACTTTTAGGGACCGGTTGTCCAAGTCCAAGCCATATAAGATTTGGGCCAAGCACACTTGTTAAAGTTCAAAACAGCAACTATTTATTTGATGCAGGATCAGGAGTGACACAAAGACTTAATGAATCTGGTATCAAGTCTTCAGAAATAGATCTTTTATTTATAACTCATATACATTCTGATCATATTGTTGATATTTATCAGCTTTATATTTCGGGTTGGCATCAAGGCAGAGAAGAACCTTTTAAAATTGTTGGTCCTTCAGGCATAAGAGAATTTTTTGAATCTCAGCTTAAATCTTTCAAGAGGGAGCTTGAAGGTAGAAAAAAATGGGAAGCTAGGCCAAATGAAAATGGTTTATTATATGAAATTTATGAAGTAGACAGGGATTATGTATATGAAGATAATTTTGCTCAAGTATCCCCATTTGAAGTAGACCATAAACCAGTAGAACCAGCATATGGTTATAAAATAGAGTTCAACGAAGGAGGCAGGAATAAGAAGATTGTTATTTCAGGTGACACACGCAAATGTAATAACTTAATAGAGCAATCTTTTAAAGCAGATGCTTTAGTACATGAAGTATTTATTGGTTTAGATTTTGATGGAAAGAGAATGACAAAAAAAACACTAGAGAATATAGCTGATTACCATACTTTTCCAAAAGAAGTTGGAGAGGTAGCAAAAGAAGCATTAGTAGAGAAATTAATTCTCACACATTTTGTACCCCCTGTATTTGATGAAAAAAAATTAAAAGCTGATGTGGAAGAAGTTTATAAAGGTGAAATTGTAATTGGGAAAGATTTGCTTTCTATAGAGATTTAGTTAAATAAGTGTTAGTTTTGAAAATTTTCTTATATTGAATATTAAATATATTGAAAGAAACAAAGCAAGAATTACAAGACCTGTGTATCCAAGAAAGATATAAGTAAACCCAAGACTCAAGTGGGCAATTGAACTTCCAGCAAAAACCATAGAGTCACTTCTTATATTTAAATTTATTGAATTTTTTATCGAGTATTTTGAAATCGCAGCACTAATTGCAATAAACGTAAAATTCCAACCTAGACCAAGAAGGTACAATCCAATTTTTAAAAATAAAATATTTGTATTGAACAATGAAAGTATGCAACTTAAACAAAGTATAAAACTACCAATAGAAGCAAATAGTTTTGTCCCATATTTATCAACAAGGTTTCCTAGAATTGGTGAAAATAAAAACATTCCTAGAGTGTGATAACTTATAATTGCTCCTACAAGTTTGATTGTTTCACCTATGTCTTGAATATGGAGGGGTGTTGCAGACATAATTACAACCATTACAAAGTGATTGAGGACTAAAATTTTTGTAAGCAATTTTGCATCACTATCTAGAGAAATTTTTTTATTTGTTTTTTCGACATTTGCTGGTTCTTTTAATTTACTTTCCTTTTCTGAAAGAAAGTATATAGAAAGACCTGCGAGGACCATACCTGCTGTTGCTATAAAATAACCAACAATAAGTTCAGAGTTAAATGTTTTTTGAAATAATTCTGAGTATTCACCAACAAGTCTCGGTCCAAATATTGATCCAAATACAGAAAACCAAACCGCTAAAGACAGGGCAGTAGCTTTATAGTTTTCACTAGCTATAAATGAAGCAGCATAGCGTGTTTGAAGTGTTGCCGACTGACCAATGCCTAAAGTAAAAGATCCTAGTAATAAAAGAGAAAAAGAATCTGTTAGGAGGCTTGTTATTAATATTGCACCTCCGAACCCCCCTACAAAAAAAGTATTTCCAAGTGCTGTTAATCTTGAATATTTTTTTGAAAAGTAATCAAATATCTGTGTACCTACAAAAGCACCTCCAACCCCTAAGGCATTTGGAAATCCAACTAAATAAGGATTAGAAGAAACCTCTCTAACCGCCAATGCTGCTACGGTGATTGCAGCAATGAAACCAATGGATGAAAAAGCAACTGATAAAAGTAAGCTAAATATTTTTTTAATTTCAGGAAACATATTAAAAGAGTAGCTATTTCCGTAATTAAAGTTTTCGGGACAAAAAATTGAAAAAGAATTTCTTAGCACTAATATAGAAAAAGCATGGAGAGAGGTAGGAGCCTCAGCAACCTAGAAAGCTAACTAAGGTGCTTAAATATGTGGTTTGTAACAAAAAATAGCTTTTCTCCATCTATATATAAATAGGAGAATTATTTTGACAAAATATGTAACTGCAGAAACAGTTTCACCTGGACACCCTGACAAGATAGCAGATTTAATTTCAGATTATGTTTTAACACAGGCCCTAGAAAATAATAAAAATTCTAGAGTAGCTGTAGAAACTTTTTTAACTGGAACAGACAATGGGGGTTTAGTTGTTGTTGGTGGTGAAATTAGTGAAATTGCTAACATTACAGACGAAGCTGTTACAAGCATTGTAAAAGAAGCACTTCAAAAAACAATAAAAACAAGTTTTCCAGATTTTGATTTAGATAATTTAACTATTCAGAATGAGCTTACCCCTCAGTCTGAAGAAATAAGAGCTGCTGTTGAAGATGATAAAGACCAAGGGGCGGGAGACCAAGGGATTATGGTTGGGTACGCTATAAATGAAACAGAATCTCTCATGCCTCCAACTTTTGATAAGTCTCGAAATATTCAACAAGCTTTATGGGGCATGCAACATTCTGATGAAATGTTAGATTTAGATTCAAAAGTACAGGTCACAAGCGGAGGAGATATGACAAAAGTCGTTGTATCTACACAACACCAAAAAGGAATCGATATTGAGGATTTACATTCTAGAGTATTTGAACTTGCTGGAAATTTTGTAACAGAGGAATTCACACTAGATTTAAACCCTTCTGGTTCATTTGTTAAAGGAGGTCCAGCAGGAGATACTGGATTAACTGGAAGAAAAATTGTAGTTGATGCTTATGGTCCATCCGTTCCAGTTGGAGGAGGTGCATTTTCAGGTAAAGACCCAAGTAAAGTTGATAGATCAGCAGCATACGCAGCAAGACATTTAGCAAAGAATGTAGTTTCCCATCGCTTAGCAGATGAATGCTTAGTTAGAGTTGCATATGCAATTGGCAAAGCTGAACCATACGAACTAACTGTTGAGACGTTTGGTACTGAAAAATCAGAAAACAAAGTACTAGTTGATTTTATTAGTAAGTTTGATATGAAGCCTGGGTCAATAATTGAAAGGCTGAATCTTCTTGAAGTTAACTACAAAGAAGATACGTTATTTTCACATTTCGGTCACAAGACTAGAAATTGGGAAAAAATAGAAAATTTGTAGATTCTATCTATGAGTTTGATATAATTTAAATAAGCATATAGAGAAGGTTAAGACCTCAGCAACCTGGAAGACTATCCAAGGTGCTTGAAGATGTGGCAGAAATGCAACTAAATAGTCAGAATCTTCTCCAAAGAAAAGGAGAACATATGAAATTTAATTCAAAGCTTATACACGCAGGGTATGATTCGAGTGCTGATAGTCAGGGTTCTATCACGCCACCAATATATAAAACAACAGCATATCAATTTAATAATACTGAGCACGCTGCTAATCTCTTCGGACTTAAAGAGTTTGGAAATATATATTCAAGGTTAACAAACCCAACAGTTGGGTCACTTGAGAATAGATTGACTGAATTGGAAGATGGTGCAATGTGTGTTGCTCTTTCGTCTGGAACAGCTTCAGTTATGTATTCATTAATTAATATATGTAGCCAAGGTGACAATTTTATTACAGATACTCAACTTTATGGTGGAACTTACACGATGTTTACCAACATACTTCCAGAGTTTGGAATCACATCTAAAAAAGTTGATACAACAGATCTTGATTTAGTTGAGAAGAGTATAGATAAAAATACAAAAGCTATTTATGTTGAGACAATCACCAATCCCGGATTGGTTGTTGCAGACATTGAAGGTTTATCTAAGGTTGCACACTCAAAAGGAATACCATTAATTGTTGATGCTACTTTTACTACACCTGCTCTTCAAAAGTCCCTTGACTTTGGAGCAGATATTGTTGTTTACTCATTAACAAAATGGATGTCAGGTCATGGGAGAGTAATTGCTGGAGCAGTTATTGAAAAAGGTGGTTTTGAGTGGGGGAATGGTAATTTTCCACTCTACGATACTCCAGACACAAGTTACGGTGGAATGCGTTGGGGCCATGACTTAGGAGATTTAGGAGCCGTAGCTTATTCTCTAAGGCTAAGAACAGTTCCTTTAAGAAATCTTGGTGCGAACATGTCACCAGAAACTGCTTTTGAGGTAATGAGTGGTTTAGAAACTTTAGGCTTGAGAATGGAAAAACACTGTGAGAATGCAAAAAAAGCTGCAGAGTATCTTTCAGACCATGATTTAGTTGAGTGGGTCCGATTTCCAGGATTAAAAGACGATCCAGCTTATGAACTTTCAGAAAAATATTTGAAAGGGACAGGCGGGACAATGGTTGTTTTCGGAATCAAAGGTGGTAAAGATTCAGGACAGAAATTTATTGATAATTTGAAGATGTTTAGACATGTGGCAAACGTTGGTGATACAAGGTCTCTTGCTATCCATCCTGCAACTACTACTCATTCACAACTAGATGAAGAAGCTTTGGTTGCGGCAGGATCACCTCCGGAGCTAGTTAGGTTGTCAATAGGAATAGAAGACATCGAAGATATTATAGATGATCTTTCTCAAGCACTTGACAGTACAAAATAAAAATATAGAAAATTATTTATTACCAAAATTAGAACTTGAATGTGGAGAATTTCTTGAAGAGGTAAATTTAGCTTATACAACTTATGGTAAGCTCTCTGAGTCTGGTGATAATGCGGTACTAGTTTTCCACGCTTTAACAGGCAGCCACCTACTATCTGGTAATTATGAACAATTTGAGGATAAAAATCTTCCATGGAATGATGAGTTAGAAATTGGTTGGTGGGATGAGTTTGTAGGCTCAGGGAAGATGATAGATACAGATAAGTATTTTGTTATATGTGTTAATTATGTTGGTGGTTGCTATGGTTCAACGGGTCCTAATTCGATAAACAAGCAGACAAATAGCATTTATGCAGATGGTTTTCCAGATATTACCTTTAAAGACATTGAAAATAGTCAAAAGTTAGTTTGTGACATGTTAGGTGTTAAATCTTTACATGCTGTAGCTGGCGCTTCAATCGGGGGGTTGATGGCTCTTGAATTTGCAATAACTTATCCAGAATATGTAAATAAAATAATTTCAATATCCAGTAGCTATAAATTATCAACTATTCAGCTGCTTCATAACTTAGAACAAGCTTATATATTGGAACTAGCTAATGATTCTAAGAGTCGTAAAGAAGAATATTTGTCTTTGGCGAGAATGATAGCACACAAGACATACATTTCTTTAGATCTCCTTGCGGAAAGAGCAAGAGGTGAGTCAAAATATATTAATGATGAAATGGGATATTTTCTCAAAACCCCCCAAGAGTCTTATATGATGCACCAAGGAGAAAAGTTCATTGAAAGATTTACTATGGATTCCTACAAAACAATAATTAATGCATGGCAAAACTTTAAACTAGATGAAAAAGAATTAAAAAAACTTAAAGGAAAAGAAGTATTGGTTCTAAGTGTTGATTCTGATGTTTGTTTTTACCCTGAAGAACAAACAGAATTAGTTAATGTTCTTCAGTTAAATAATGCATCAGTAAATTATTTCTTATTGCATTCGGACAAGGGGCACGATGCGTTTTTATTAGAGCCTGATATATTTTTTGAACCAGTCTCTTCTTATCTTTGATTTATAAAATAAATTAATAATAGAAGTATATTTTTTTATTCTTTTAGTACTCTTTAAATGTGAGAAGATTTTTTATTACTCTACTTTTTTTAGGGATGCTTGCTTTAAATAGCAATGCTTACTCGCTTATCCCTAGCTTTAATGATTCAGGAAAAAACTTCTATGAGGATAGCCCAGTTCCTGCAATTGTTATTGAGGAAGAGGTAGAAGTTGAAGAAGATGCAGCCTGGACATACAGGTTTCTGATTCCCACTTCTGTTGCGATAGCTGTATTGGTCATAATTGGGAATGTTATTCAATATTTTCGACAAGTCACAAGAAAAAGATACAAGGTCATAGAAAAATAAAACTATCCTGTTTATAGATGACAAATAAAATTGAAAAAGATATTATAAAAAATCTTGATACATCAAAGAACTATGTAATAGCTTTAAGTGGGGGTGTAGATAGTGCAGTTTTAGCAACCATCGTTGCTAAACAAGTACCTAATGTAAGATCTATATTTGTTAGACATAACCAACAACACTCAAACGAATTAGAGGAGTCTGCTAATAGAATTTCAAAAAAGTTAAAAATTTACCACAAGGCTTTAGATTCAAATCTTGAAGAGAACTCATCTGAAACAAAAATGAGAGAAGCCAGATATGAGATTTTATATTCACAATTAAAAGAAGAAGAGATACTTTTGACGGGGCACACACTTTCTGATAAAGTTGAAACTTTTTTTATTAATCTCCTTAGAGGGACAAGAGTCAGAGGTCTAAGATCAATACCTAAAATGACAGAAAGAACAATGAGACCTCTATTAGGAGTCTCAAAAGAGAATCTTATTAAATACGCAAAAGAGAATGATGTAGAGTATTTAGATGACGTATCTAATTTTGACAACAAAATTATTAGAAATTGGATTAGAAATGAGTTAATTCCAAAAGTAGATGAAAAATTTTCAGGAACTATTGAGGAAAAAGTAAGTAGCTTAATAACAGAGATCGAATCAATTTTTGAAACAACAGATTTAGATTTTAAATATGTTAAAACTGCAAAAGGATATATAGAAATACCTGTAGCATTAGTTAGGGAAAAAAATATAAAAAGTAATATGTATATTTCATTACTTTCAAAAACATTAGGCATGCCAAGCCTCCAGAAAAAAGATATTGAAAAAATATTAATGGCAATTAATGATGAAAAAAAAGTTAATTTTGATAATAATTGGAGTTGTGGTGTTTCAAATTCCCTATTAATTTTTATAAATAAAAAAATTTGGTCAGAACAGTATGAGACTAAAGAACAAGAACTTGGATTTTTTAAATTCCTATCAACGGAGAAAGTAAAATTTATGAATAATTGGACAGCATTTCTTCCTCAAGAAGAAGCTTTCAGTATTCGTTCAATCAAGGATGGTGACAAAATAAAAGTAGATGGAAAAAATGTTAAAGTATCCGAGATTTTTAGAAATTATGGAATTAATAATGTGTTAAAAGAAGTATGGCCAGTCATTTTTGTAGAAGAAGAAATTTATTGGGTACCAGGTGTTAGAAAATCGGATTCCCTAATTGAGTATGAAAAATCTGGAAAATCAAATATAATGATTGCTTCAATAGAAAAGAGCTCAATTGAAGATTACTAAAACAATAATAAGCGAAGAACAAATTCAAGAAAGAATCATCCAATTAGCTACTGAAATCAATAAAGATTATAAAGGAAAAAATTTAATTATATTAGGAGTATTAAAAGGTGCGTTTATTGCGATTAGTGACTTAGCCAAAAATTTAAATATTGATGTATCTTTTGAGTTCATGAGTATCTCCTCCTATGAAGGTTCTGAATCTACAGGCCAGATAAAGATTGAAAAAGATTTAGATGTTGATATTGCTGACAAAAATATTTTAATTGTTGAAGACATATTTGACACAGGTCTGACGCTCTCTTCTTTAATTGATATTTTAGAATCTCGGAATCCAGAGAGTATTGAAACTATGTGCATGTTTGTAAAGCCCGTAGAGAATAAAATTCCAGTAGAAATAAAGTATAAAGGATTTGAAATTGGTTCAGAATTTGTAGTTGGTTATGGGCTTGACTATATGGGGAAATACAGGGAATTACCTTACCTTGCTGAGCTATCTTAGATTTTCTTTGTTGCTTTTAAAACTTAATATATTAAATTAAAACATAATGGAAGATAAAGAGAAAAAGAATACTAAACCGTTTTTATTATATGTTGCTTTAGGAATACTAATATTTATTGGTGTTCAGCAATACAATCAAACTATAAATGCTCCAGCTGTTTCAACATTTTCTGAATTTCAGGAATCAATTAACAATGGAGAAGTCGTTGAGGCAACCATAAAAGAACAGTCAAATACTGTTCAATTTAAAACAACTAAAGACGATAAAGTTTTTCAAACTGAATACCCAGAAGGATTTGAAGGAGAGATTTTTCAAATATTAATTGATCAGAATATAGTTTTAACAACAGACACAGAGCCAGCAGGCTTTTCGGAATATTTTATTGCCTTCTTACCTTGGTTGTTTCTTGCAGGTTTTATGTTTTTTATGTTTTCTCAAGTTAGATCAAATGGAAATCAAGTAATGCAATTTGGAAAGTCAAAAGCTAAAGAAGTTGATGAGCAGTTACCTAAAGTAACCTTTAAGGATGTTGCTGGAGCAGAAGAAGCAAAAGAAGAGTTAGAAGAAATTAAAGAGTTTCTTAAATCTCCAGAAAAGTTTAATAAACTTGGTGCAAAAATTCCAAAAGGTGTTCTTTTAGTTGGGCCTCCAGGAACTGGGAAAACTTTGTTAGCAAGAGCAGTTGCTGGTGAATCAGAAGTACCTTTTTATAGTATTTCTGGTTCAGACTTTGTTGAGATGTTTGTTGGTGTTGGAGCAAGTAGAGTTAGAGACCTATTTAAAAAAGCAAAAGAATCTGCTCCTTCAATAATTTTTATAGATGAAATTGATGCCGTAGGAAGAATGAGAGGAGCGGGACTAGGGGGAGGTCACGACGAAAGAGAACAAACTTTAAACCAACTTCTTGTAGAGATGGATGGCTTCGAGTCAAATCAAGGTGTTATCTTAATGGCTGCTACAAATAGGCCTGATGTCTTAGACCCAGCACTTCTTAGACCAGGTCGATTTGATCGACAAGTAATAGTTGACAGACCAGACTTAAAAGGCAGAACACAAATCTTAGAGGTTCATGCTAAAGATAAACCACTAGCGAAGAACGTAAATTTAAAAACTGTTGCTAAACAAACTCCGGGCTTCACTGGTGCTGATTTAGCAAATTTATTAAATGAAGCTGCGCTATTAGCTGCAAGAAAAGATAATAAAAAAGTTTCAATTAAAGATATAGAAAATTCAATAGATAGAGTTTTAGCAGGTCCAGAAAAGAAAAGTCAGTTAATGAGCGATAAAGAAAAGTTAATTATTGCTTACCATGAAACAGGGCACGCATTAGTTGGATGGGCTCTCCCTAATGCTGACCCAATACATAAAGTAACAATAATACCAAGAGGAAGAGCACTTGGATATACACAAGCACTTCCTGAAGATGAGAAATATCTTACATCTAAAGCTGAACTAAAAGACAAATTGGCAATGCTAATGGGAGGTAGGGTTGCAGAAGAAATCATATTTGCTGACCCTACAACTGGAGCATCAAACGATATAGAAAAAGCGACAGAAATAGCAAGGAGAATGGTTATGGAGTTTGGAATGAGTGATAAGTTAGGTCCTATGCTTTTTGGAAAAGGTTCCAATGAAGTTTTTTTAGGAAGAGACTACGGGAGACAACAAGATTATTCAGATCAGGTTGCTTCATCCATTGATGATGAAGTGAAGAATCTTTTAAGTGATGCTCATATAATTGCTGGGAAAATTTTAAAAAAGTTTAAAAAACAAATGGAGACAATGGTAAAAGTATTAATTGAGAAAGAAACTATTGATAAAGATGAAATTGCAAAGATATTCAGTTCTATAAGGAAAGTAGATATAAAAGGTACTGGAGCTACTCTAAAATTAGCATGAAAAAGAACACTGAAGAAAAAATAGATGTTAAGGAAGCCTTAGCAGCCTTTCTTTCTGATAATTCAAATAAAAGTATTGAGGAAACGAAAAATATTTCAGAGAGATTTTTAAAGCAAATTGAAATGAAATTAGAAGATAAGGATAATGACATCAATTTTATTTTTAGTGAACTGGATAGTGTTGACCACAACCAGCCAATTTATTTTAAACAGTTACCTTTTATAAGTTTGTGTGAGCATCATTTGTTACCATTTTTTGGATTTGTTGATATTGCAATATTTCCATCACAGAAAATTGCTGGATTCTCAAAATTTGCTGATTTAATTGAGCATCTTTCAAATGAATTAACACTTCAAGAAAAACTTACAGAAACAATAGTCAATACCATTAATGGCGTACTTGAATGCGAAGGAGTTTTTGCGAGAATAAAAGCTAAGCACTTATGCTCAGATATGATTAATCCTAAAAATTCAATTTCTGACATAATCACTACTTATTCAACAGGCTTATATGAGTTAGATTATTCTTTACGCTCAGAAGCAATTTTAAATTTAAATTAATTTGTTTTCCTGGAAAGACTTTTTATCTACACTAGATAAAAAAATTATGGGGATTATAAATATAACTCCCGATTCATTTTTTGGAGACGGTGTTTTAGGGTCTAAAAAATCATTACAACAAAGATTTTTAACTGCAAGAGATATGGGTATAGAATTCTTAGACGTAGGGTGTATGTCTACTAAGCCCTATTTTATGAATATAGATAAGCTAGATGAACTGAATAGACTCCAGTATTTTCTTAATAGTATGAATAATGAATTTAAATATTCTATAGATTCCAATAACGTAGAAGTTATTGATAAAGCTCTAGGTTCGGGTTTCTCAGTCATAAATGATGTTTTCGGTTTTCGGAATCAAGAAATAATAAACAAAGCTGTAGAGTATGGTTCTGGGATTATTCTTGTTCATAGACACCCTCTTTCTAAAAATATTCATGAAAAAATGGACTACAAAGATATAGTTAGTGAAGTTAAAGTCCAAATAAATAAAGAGATTTCTAGATTAATTAATTTAGGCCTACATGAATCTCAAATTGCAATTGATCCAGGATTAGGCTTTGGAAAGAAATTAGAAGATTCAGCTAGATTGTTGTTAGAAATCGAGAGTTTGGTTGGCGACTTTCCTGTAGTTGTTGGTTACTCAAATAAGAAATTTATTGATTCAGCATCTTTACCCAGAGACAACCTTTTAGATCATTGCTACAATTCAGGGGTTTCACTGGTTCGATTACACATAGATAAATGAAATTTAAGTGTAAGCTAATATACTGAGTATTTATAAGGGGATTAATGGCAGGTTTGAAACCAAATGATTTTTACTGGGTGATTGAAGGAAAGCTTGCTGTATCTGAGTGTATAGGTGGTGGTGGACTAACAGCAAGAAAAATTAGGAGAGAAGAAGAAATCCAGTGGCTAAAGAGTCAAGGAATAAATTCAATTTTTTCTTTATTAGAGTCTGATTTTAATTTAAAAAACTATCAAGAAGTTGGATTTAGAACATATCATTTTCCTCTTAGTCCTAATGTTCAAAAGGAATCTATAGATTTAATTTTTACATCTATTAAAGAAGCTTTAGCTGATAAAGAGATAAAACTCTTGATCCATAGAGAGTATTTAGACGAAGAAATACCCGGGATACTCGCAGGTTATTTAATTTATTCAAAACTTCTAGACGATCCAATCTTAGCTAGAACAATTCTTGAAAGAATTTTAGGAAAACCACTTTCTCCTACAGCGATTTCTTTTATCCCGAATAATTAAAAATGTCCTTATCAATTGATGTTAAAGGGGTTAAAGCATATGGAAAACATGGTGTTTACACTGAAGAAAAAAAAGAGGAACAGCTCTTCCTGGTCGATGTCAAGCTAAGGTTTGAGGATATAAAAGAATCAGAAGATTCGTTAGAAGAAACAATTAATTATGAGACAATTGTCCAACTAATAATTGACTTAGTAAAAAAAGAATCATTTAATTTAATTGAAACTCTTGCTAAAAAGTTACTCAAGGATATTGAGCATTTAGGTAACGATACAAGTGTGATAAAAGTTATCAAAGGGATTTCTGTTACTGTTCATAAACCCGAGACATTATTAAATCAAACAACAGAAGATATAAGCGTTACAGTAAGTGAAGAATTTTAACAAAATTATTTTATCTATAGGTTCTAATGTTGCAAACAGAGAGCTAAATATTGAAAATTCTTTAAAAGAACTATCTAGAATATCTCAGATTAAGAAAGCATCTTCAATATATGATTCAGAGGCAATACTTTTTGAAGAACAAGAAAACTTTCTTAATTTAGTAGTTGAGGTTGAATATAAAAAAAATCCCCAAAGCCTTTTAAAAGATATAAAAAAAATTGAAAAATTAATTGGGAGAAAAGAAACTTTTAGATATGGGCCTAGGGTGATTGATATAGATATTATATTTTTCAACAACATTGATATGCAAGATAAAGAATTAACAATTCCGCATTATGATTGGCAAAACAGAAGGTTTGTTATAGAACCACTTTCAGAATTATTTAATGATTTTAAGTTATTAGATTACAAAATAAATGACCAGAAATTAATTAAAGTGGGTACTATAAATTACAAGTAATTACGGGCACCAAATTTTAGGGCACGATAAATATGAAAATTATAAAAGAAATAAATCAAGATATATTAAATAGCGATATTTGTTTAATTCCTACGATGGGCGCCTTGCACAATGGGCATCTTTCATTAATTGAGGAAGGAAAGAAATTAGGTTTGCTAACAATGGTTTCCATCTTTGTTAATGAAAAGCAATTTAATGAAGAAGAAGATTTTAATAGCTACCCTAGGCCAATTGAAGATGACATAAAAATATTACAGGATTTGAATATTGATTATTTATTTATTCCAGAAAGTAATTATATTTATTCTAAAAATGATTTTGAGATAATTGATTCCGGAGTCTTGGGGAAACAATATGAAGGCAGCTCAAGACCGGGACATTTTGATGGGGTCCTCACTGTTGTTAATAGACTGTTCGAACTAATTAAGCCTAAAGTTGCAATTTTTGGAAAGAAAGATGCACAACAATTATTTTTGATTAAAGAAATGGTATTTAAAAAAAGATATGAAATAGAAATAATTGAAGGTAAGACTATCAGAGAAAGATCAGGTTTGGCATTGAGCAGTCGAAATTTATTATTAACTGATAGCGGTAAAGAAAAAGCTACTTTACTTTATACAATACTTAAAGAAGTAAAAAAAGAATTTCGCGACAGAAGAGAATTATATGCTTTTGAAGTCTTTAGTTCAAAGTATCCAAATATAGTTATTGATTATCTAGAAATATTAAATTTAGAAACATTTTCTAAGCCAACAGAAAAAACATACGAGTATATTGTTTTACTGGCTGCAACCATCGAGGGTGTAAGGTTAGTTGATAATATTGAATTTAAATTGGAGGGTGCATGAAAAAAATTATAGCTATCGATGTGGGCAACAGTGAGACAACTGTTGGGGTTGGTAATTCTGATAAATGGGCAGGTTATCGGTTTACTACCAGAAAAACAATAACTTCTGATGAGTTACTTATGATGTTCAAAACAATTATTGATACAAAACCTCTTAAAGAAAATTTAATTGATGGGGCAATAGTTTGTTCGGTTGTTCCTCAGATTACCAACAGTGTTGCATTGGCAACTAGTAAGTTTATTTCCAAAGACGCAATAGTCGTTGGACCAGGAGTAAAAACAGGTTTAAAAGTTAATATAGACAACCCAAAGGAACTAGGCCCAGACAGAATTGCAAATTCTATTGGAGGATATATTAAAACTGGATCTTCAGTTATTGTTGTTGATCTAGGTACTGCAACTACTTTTGATTTAGTTAATGATAAAAAAGAATACTTAGGGGGGTCTATTGCTCCTGGTATAAAAGTTAGTTTAGATGCACTTACTTCAAAGACATCTTCTCTTAAATCTGTTGAACTAGAGACACCAAAAAATGTTGTTGGTAAGAATACATACGAAGCAATACAAAGTGGCCTTATATTAGGGCACACTTCTATGATTGATTCTATGATTGAGAAAATAATTCTTGAGACTGGATTGTCACCAAGAGTTCTTATTACCGGGGGTTTAGGTAAGGTAATTCACCCTCTCTTAAATATTAAATCTAATTTTGAAGAGAACTTAACATTAGATGGACTTGAAGAAATATATAAATTAAATAATTAGGCTGTATAAGTGAGCAATTTTTCAAAATCAGAAAAGGAAATTTTTGAGTTAAGAAAGCAAAAGATTAGTTTTTTTAATGAATTAACTTCTAGTTCTTTTCCAACAAGCTTTGAAGGTGCTGTTGACATAAAAGATATTATTGAGAAACACAACGAAATAGTGCCTGGAGAACATACTGGAATTGAAGTTTTAATTAAAGGAAGGATTCTACAAAGCCGTTCTTTTGGGAAGCTTTCATTTTTTGATTTGCTAGATAATACCGGCAAAACACAACTTCTAGTTGATAAAAGTAATATGCCTAAAAAAGAGATTTCTCTTTTTGAGAATTATGACTCGGGAGACATCATTGGAGCTCTTGGCGAAATAATGAAAACTAAAAAAGGAGAATTATCAATAAAGGTAAAATCTAGCACCATCCTCTCAAAGTCCTTAAAAACACTTCCCGAAAAATGGCATGGCTTAAAAGATAAAGAAACAAGATTTAGACAAAGATATCTTGATTTTATTGTAAATCCAGATTCAAAAAGAACTATAGAAATAAGATCAAAAATAATAAATCTAATTAGAAACTTTATGGAATCAGAAGGTTTTATTGAAGTTGAAACTCCAGTTTTACAACCTAAAGCAGGAGGAGCTATAGCAAAGCCTTTCATAACACATCACAATGCTTTAGATTTGGATATGTATCTTAGAATAGCTCCAGAGTTATATCTGAAAAGATTAATAGTTGGGGGTTTTGAGAAAGTATTTGAACTAGGTAAAGTATTTAGAAATGAAGGCATAGACCAAACACATTTACCTGAATTTACAATGATGGAAAGCTACGAAGCTTATGTTGATGTGAATACTGTAATGGACATGGTAGAGAGCATGTGTATACACATTTTCGATGAATTAGATATTGAGAAAAATGTAAAATTTATGGATAGTGAAGCTAATTTTTCTGGACCATGGAGAAGAGTTAGTATGTATGATCTTGTTTCGAAAAAGTTTAAAACTGAAATAAAGCATGACTCTGATGTAAAAAAAGTAAAAAATGCATTGAAAAAGCATTTAGACACTAAACCTGAAGCTGAATCAATTGGTTTGTTAGTTAATGAGCTTTTTGAAAACTATATTGAAGATGATATTACTAACCCAACATTTGTTACCGAGTATCCAGTTGAGATCTCACCATTTGCAAGAGAAAGTAAGAAAAAGCCAGGTGTAACTGAAAGATTTGAATTATTTGCATTTGGAAGTGAGCTAGCTAATGGGTTTTCTGAGTTAATTGATTCTGAAGAACAAGAAAAAAGACTGAGAACTCAGGCACAAAAAAAAGCCAAAGGGGATGAAGAGGCACATGTTGAAGACCAAGACTATATAGAGGCTCTTCAATATGGATTGCCACCAACTGGAGGACTAGGGTTTGGTGTCGATAGGTTTGTAATGATTTTAACTAATAATCCTTCAATAAGGGAAGTAACAGTTTTTCCTCATTTAAAACCTGAAAACTAGTTACTTCTATTTACAAGGTATTCACTTATGCTTATTAAAATTTCTTTAATTTGAATGTCTTTAATGTCTGATAAGCTTTCCATGCTCTCATTAAAGTGGTAGTCTAAATATTTTTTTGACTTATCAATTGTTACTTCATTGTTGAATTCTTTAATTACATCACTCAAATTAATATTTGAATTTTTTATTCCATCTAGTATTTCTTTAATTTTTTTCTCATTTTCTGATAAGGCAATAAGCACAGGTAAGGTATATGTTCCTTCCAGTATGTCTTTACCAGCTTCTTTACCAAGAGTTTCAGTATTAGAACTTAAATCTAAAATGTCATCAGTAATTTGAAATATAATTCCATTATGCCAAGCCCACTTACTAATTGCTTCAGTTGTCTTTTTATCACACTCTCCAGCCATAGCACCCAACTTTGCACTAGTTCTTATTAGGCTTGCTGTCTTTCCTTCAATAACCTTCATATAATCATCTGTACTATGATTTGTATCATATTGGTACTGAACTTCTTTTGTTTGACCCTCTACAAGTTCAGCGTATGTAGATGCTAGTAATTTTACAGATTCAAGACCTAGAGATTCAGCAGCAAGCTCAGAGGATCTTGCCAATAAATAATCTCCAGCGAGTATTGAAAGAGTTGTATTCCATTTTATATTAGCGCTCAATACCCCCCTTCTTGTTTCAGCTTCGTCAATTACGTCATCATGATAAAGGCTACCTAAATGAATCAATTCAACAGATACAGCAGCATCTATTATTTTTTCATTACTACCACTACCCAATTCTCCTGCTAATAAAGTACAGATAGGTCTGAATCTTTTGCCTCCAGCTTTTATTAAATACTGAGAAATGTCGTTTAGAAAGATATCTTTGGAACTACTAATTTCATAAAGTCGATTTTCAAAATTTTCTAAATTAACCCACAATTGTTCAATCGGTATGATTTTTCTTAGATTACTTGAGTCCATATATCTAAGAATAAGTGAGTTTTATAAATAGTTGGAATTTTGATTTAGATGTATAAACAAACTCTTATTAATATGGTGATATGTTTGAGAGATTTACAGATAGAGCGAGAAGAGTTGTAGTTCTTGCACAAGAAGAGGCAAGGCGATTAAATCACAACTATATAGGAACAGAACATATTTTACTTGGGTTAATACAAGAAGGTGAAGGTCATGCTGCCAAAGCTCTTGAAGAATTGAATATTAATATTGATAGCGTTAGGTCTGAGGTTGTTGAGATTATAGGAGAAGGCCAGCAATCTCCAAGTGGTCATATTCCTTTTACACCAAGAGCAAAAAAAGTTTTAGAACTCTCTCTTAGAGAAGCACTTCAATTAGGTCACAACTATATAGGAACAGAACATATTTTACTTGGGTTAATAAGAGAAGGTGAAGGTGTTGCAGCACAAGTTTTAAAGAAATTAGGTGCAGAGCTTCCTCAAGTTAGGCAGACAGTGATTAAGTTAATTTCGAATTCAGATGAAGGTAAGAAACCACAAGCAGCCTCTACTGGAGGGAGAGAAAGGCCTGGCTCAGGAACAGGTTCAGCAATACTAGATCAATTTGGTAGAAATTTAACAAGAATGGCTAAAGAAGGAAAGCTTGATCCAGTAATTGGAAGAACAACAGAAATTGAAAGAGTTATGCAGATCTTATCAAGAAGGACCAAAAACAATCCGGTATTAATTGGTGAGCCTGGTGTTGGCAAGACTGCAATAGTAGAAGGCTTAGCTCAAAAGATTATTTCTGGAGATATCCCTTCAACCCTTCAAGGAAAACAGATATACACATTAGATTTATCAGCTTTAGTTGCTGGTTCAAGGTACAGGGGCGATTTTGAAGAAAGATTAAAAAAAGTACTCAAAGAAATAAGAACAAGAGGGGACATTGTTTTATTTATAGATGAAATCCATACCCTAGTTGGTGCAGGCGCAGCAGAAGGAGCAATTGATGCTGCCTCTATTCTTAAACCAATGCTTGCACGGGGAGAGCTACAAACTGTTGGTGCAACAACTTTAGAAGAATTTAGAAAGCATTTTGAAAAAGACGCAGCACTAGAAAGAAGATTTCAATCAGTGCAAGTGGATGAACCAAACCTGGCAGATGCTATAGAAATACTTGACGGACTTAAAGATAGATATGAAGTTCACCACGGAGTGAGGTTTACAGAGCAAGCTATTGTCTCAGCGGTGAATATGGCTGATCGCTATATTTCTGATAGATTCTTACCCGACAAAGCAATTGATTTAATAGATGAAGCAGGAAGTAGGATGAGGGTATACAAGAAACCTCTTGATGGTCAAAAAAAGGAAATTGCTGAAAAATTAAAAAATTTACGAGAACAAAAAATAGATGCTGTTCAATCTCAACTTTTTGAGAAAGCAGCACAAATAAGAGATCAAGAAAAAAATGTTATAGATGAAGTTGACTCGTTAGAAGATGTTAATTCAACAGATGTAGAGATGGTTATTGACGAAGAAGAAATAGCAGAAGTACTTGCCCAGTGGACGGGCATCCCAGTACATAGATTGACTCAAGAAGAAACTATAAGATTGCTTGAAATGGAAAAAGAATTACATAAAAGAATTATTGGACAAGAAGAAGCAATTTCAGCTGTATCAAAGGCCATAAGAAGAACAAGGTCTGGGTTAAAAGACCCAAAAAGACCCTCTGGATCTTTTATCTTCTTAGGGCCTTCTGGTGTTGGCAAAACAGAAACTGCAAAAGCTTTAGCAGAGTTTTTGTTTGGAGATGAAGATTCTTTGATACAAATTGATATGTCAGAATATATGGAAAAACATACAGTTAGTAGGCTTATAGGTTCACCTCCTGGGTATGTTGGATACGATGAGGGGGGACAGTTAACAGAAGCTGTTCGAAGGAAGCCTTTCAGTGTTGTTTTATTAGATGAGGTTGAGAAAGCCCACCCCGATGTTTTTAATACGCTTTTACAAATTTTAGAAGACGGAAGACTAACAGACGCACAAGGAAGAACAGTGGATTTTAAGAATACTGTAATTATTATGACTTCTAATCTTGGAACAAAAGATTTAAGTAAAAATATTGGATTTAGTAATTTGGATGGAAATGATTCTTACGAAAAAATGAAATCAAAAGTTAATGAAGAGCTAAAAAGATACTTCAAGCCTGAGTTCTTGAATAGAATTGATGAAACTATAGTGTTTCATGAATTAACTCCTGATGAGGTTAAAGAAATAGTTGACCTTATGCTGGATAGGGTTCATAAGCAATTAAAGAATTCAGATTTAGAAATTGTCCTATCAGAAGAAGCAAAACAATTCTTAGCTACTGAAGGCTACGACAAAGAGTTTGGAGCAAGACCTTTAAGAAGGTCTATACAAAGACTTTTGGAAGACCCTCTTTCTGAGGAATTGCTTAAGGGAAAATATAAAGCAGGTTCAACAATTATAGTTTCAGTCAATCAAAAAGAAGAAAGCCTTGATTTTGAAGCGGTTGAAGCTCCAAATGAACCTCAAGTTGACTTTGTGGATACTGAGTCATAAATTCCACATAATTAAGAATTTATGAAATTATTAATTGATACTGATCCAGGAACAGACGATGCAGTAGCAATTCTTGTCGCTCTTGCGAATTTTGATAATGAAGAGATTATAGGTATAACAACTGTTGCTGGTAATGTGCCAGTTGAAGTAGGTACGAAGAATGCTTTGCGAATTTTAGAATTTACTGGCAGAGCTGAAATTCCTGTTTACGAGGGCTGCTCAAAACCAATTAGTAGAGAATTAGTTACAGCAGAATGGGTTCATGGAACAGATGGATTAAACAATTTAAATATACCAGCCACTAACTTAAAAAAACAGAAATTGTCAGCAGTGGACTTTATAACGAAGGAGCTGGAAGAAAGTAACGAAAAAATAACAATTAGTATTTTAGGCCCTATGACCAATATTGGTACTGTAATTAAGAATAATCCAGCACTTGTAGAGAACATAGAAAAAATAGTTTTTATGGGTGGTTCAGCTTTAAGAGGTAACACAACTCCAGTTGCAGAATTTAATACTTATGTTGATCCAGAAGCAGCAAAGATAGTATTAAATTCAGGTATAGAAATATATATGTTAGGTTTAGATGTTACAAATAAGTCAATTACAACCAAACCTAGAAAAGAAAAACTTAAAAAAATTAGCAACAAAGCATCCGACGCAATGCTTCACTTAATGACATCCTTAGATGAACTTCCATTAGTAAAAGAAATATACCCAGAAGGAACTCCTGTTCATGATTTATTGGTTTCAGTTTTTTTGGTTGACCCTTCAATTTTTACACACAAAATGGTAAATGTTGAAGTAGAAGTTGATTCAGAATTAACACTTGGACAAACAGTTGTTGATTCGCTAGGCATTTCAGATAGGAAGCCAAACGTTAACTGGATATACGATCTTGATTCGGATGAAGTTTACAATGTCTTATTTGATTCTGCTAATAAATTAAATTAATAAGGAAAAATTACAGTTATAAAAAGTAAATCTAAATTTACGAATCTTTGCCAAAAAATCTTATTTCTTGAATAGCACATTCATCAAAAGCATTTTGTCCATTTAAATCTTCTCCCGGGTATGCACTTAGAAAATCTAGTCTCAATTTTGCAGTTGTAGTATAAATATCTATCCACTGTTCAAAGTTATCATTTTCAAGTTCTTGTTGTATCTCTAATTCCTTATCATCAGCAGTAATTAATAAATCCCTTACCTTATAGTTTCTTTTAAAAGATGTACTCTTTTCAGCATTTTCTACGACAATAAACTCTAAATATATTTCATCTTCAAAAGTAAATTCTAACCAGCCGTCTTTACATTGAAGTGAATTGTCTTGCCACATTGTGTAGGAATTATCATAAAGATTTTCACACGCAAAATCTCCAGAGTTACCTGACTCATATGTAGAAGAAGCTTTACATGATAAAGGTATTTGTAATTTGAGCATACTTGCAACAGTTGTAGATGTTGTTGGCATGGTTGTTTGTTGAACTATTTCTATTTCTTCAATTACTTCTTCGGCTATCCTTGTGTTATAAAAATAACTTGCACCTGCAATTAAAGGAATAATTAGTGCAAGAAAAAAGACAGCCCTTATACCCGGTACTTCTTTTCTGCTGGGCAGTTCAGAGGCACCATAGCTTGACAGGGGTCTAACCAAAGGCACACCACAATCTCTACAATTTCTAACAGAGGGAAGATTACTGTTTCCACAATTTGAACATCTAATTTGCGGTACGCGGGTTCTCTTATTGAACCTGTCTTGTTCCTGATCGGGCTTACTTTGAATATCTTCTATTTTCAAACCAAGCCACTCACCACAACTTGAACAAAATTCCAATTTTTTGTCAACTACTGCTTGGCATGCTTTACAAGTAATATTTTCCACAATATCCTTTGATAACTAGATTAATAATAAAATAATACAGTAACATTCGAATAAACAAAATACTCAAATAATAAAAGAACAGAGGGGAATTTTATGGCTGAGGATCAACTGATTCCAGGTCAACCATTAAGAAATGGAGTAGACCTTATAGCTGATAAGAAAACAGGAGCCCTAATTGTTATAGGAACCTCAGCAAAGTTAGAAAAAATTTCTTCTGGTGGAGTATCTTTAAACAGTTGTTCCTACACTCCTGAAATGATGTCTGAATTAGCAAAGATGGATGGAGCAATTATTGTTGATGAAAGTGTAAACAGTATATTAAAAGCTAATGTTCATTTAAATCCTTCAGACGATATAGCAACTTCCCAAACAGGAACTAGGCATAGAACAGCAGAGAGAGTGTCGGTGGAAACAGATCTCAGTGTCGTTGCAGTTTCAGAAGAATCTTCAATAATAAAAGTTTTTAATGGAAATAATGTAATTGAGCTTGAAGAGTCTTCAATAATATTTGGAAGAGTTAATGAGTCATTACAATCAGTTGATAGGACTAGAAGAAGATTTGATGATGCAGTATTAGAACTAGGAGAACTAGAGATTGAAAATACACTAACAAACCAACAAGTGCTTGAGGTTATTCAAAGGGGCGAATTGCTTGGAAGGCTATCTCAACAAGTAAGAAAAGAAGCATCTGACTTAGGAGAAGACTCAGGACTAGTTATGATTCAAATTGACTCCCTTGAGTCAGGAGTTAGAAACACTCTCGACTTAGTCTTGAAAGACCACTTACCAGGTAAAAGATTTAGAAATATAAATAAAGCTGTTGATGAAATAGCAAATTTAACTTATGAAGAGTTGAACACAATTGAACATTTAGGATCTGTTTTGTTCATGGAATCATTAGATGAGGTCTCAGTTTCTAAAGGGTATAGAGTTTTAGCTAGACTACCTGGGCTTCCTGATAACCTGCATGATTCATTAATACAAAAATTTAAAAACCTTCCAAACTTATTAAACGCACCTACTGATAAATTATTTGAAGTAGAAGGGATTGGAAGAAATAGAGCACAACAATTAAGAGAGTATTTTGATACAATCCTTAAAAATGTAGGTTTTTCTTATATTAATGGCCATTAGATAGATTTTTAGTTGTACTATTGTTGACATCTATGGCAACAAAATCTAAAAAAGTAACAGATAAATATAAACCAAACCAATTTGTAGTTCATCCCCACCATGGAGCTGCAAAAGTTATTAGAAAAGTGAACAAAAATGTAGAAATTTTTGTAGAGGGCGAACCTAAATCAAAAAGAATTCAATATTTTGAAATAGAAGTGTTACTTGATGGATTAACTGTAATGGTGCCAGTTGAAAATGTTGATGAGGTAATTAGGCCTGTTATTTCAAAGAGTGCAGTTGCTAGAAAAGTATTTCCAATATTTAAGGAGAAACCTGAAGAAGCTGGTACAAACTGGAGTAGATGGTATAAAGTATTAACAGAAAAAATGACATCAGGAGACATAATCCAGGTTGCCGAAGTAGTTAGAGATTTAACTCACTCTCAAATAAATAAAGGCATTTCACCAGCTTTAAAAAGAATGTTAGCTAAAGCAAGGATGACATTAGCTAGTGAGATTGCTTGTGCATTAGAAATAGATGAAGAAAGTGCTGTAGATAAAATATCTCAATATCTACCAGAAGAAGATCCCGACGACGGTTTATAATTTAATAAATAGCTTCATTAAAAAGGTTTATATATGTTAGTTGGTAATGGCTGGGATTTACACAAACACTCGTCTTCAAATCCACTATATCTCGCTGGTTTAGAGTTTCAAGAAGACGGTTTTGAAGCCTATTCAGATGGAGACATTGTTCTACATGCTTTATGTGATGCTCTTTTAGGTTCAGTAAGCAAAAAAGATCTTGGATACTATTTTCCTTCCAAGGAGCCTACAGAGAAAGGGCTAAGAAGTACTCAAATGCTAGAAAAAATATTAGAAATTATTGAATATGATAAATTAAGAGTATGCAATATTGACATAATAATTATTTCACAACGTTTTTTCGTAAGCGAAAGAAGAGAAGAGCTGGAGGAAAATATTTCGAAACTTTTAAATATTGATGTTGGAAAAGTAAATATTAAAGGAAAAACAACTGATTCTTTTGGACTTATCGGCGATAAAAAAGCATCAGCATGTCTTGTTACAATACTATTAGAAAATGCTTAAGTTATATAATTCATACAGTAATTCACTAGAAGAAGTTGAATTAAATAAAAAACAAGTAAAAATTTATCTATGTGGACCAACTGTACAGTCATCACCACACCTAGGTCATGGTAGATCAGCAGTTGTTTTTGATTTTCTTGTTAGATATTTAAAATATTTAGAATACAAAGTTATTTTTGTTAGAAACATTACAGATATAGATGATAAGATAATCGAAAAATCTTTTGAAGAGAATATTTCTTATGCCGAACTTGGAACAAGAGTTTCTAAAGAATTTCACAACGCTTACGAGGAGCTTAATTGTATTGATCCTGATAAAGAACCTAAGGCAACTGAATTTATAGATCATATTATAAAATATATAAAAAAACTGATAGAAAATAAATTTGCATATGTAACTAAATCAGGAGTTTATTATGAGATATCAAAATTTGATGATTATTTGTTGTTATCTGGAAGAACAAAAGATGATGTTGTATCAGGAACAAGAGTTGAAATTGAAGAGGATAAAAAAAACCCAGAAGATTTTGCTCTTTGGAAGTTTTCACAAGAAGATGAACCATATTGGGAGTCTCCTTGGGGGAATGGACGCCCTGGCTGGCATATTGAATGCTCTTCAATGATTGAAGCAATTCTTGGTAAAACAATCGATATTCATTGTGGTGGTAATGACTTAATTTTTCCTCATCATGAAAATGAAATTGCACAATCAAAAGGAGCTTACCCTAATGAGAAATTTGTAAATTACTGGTTGCATAATGGGATGTTAAATTTATCAGGAAAAAAAATGTCTAAATCTGAAGGAAATATTAAATTATTAAATGATTACATAAATGAATTTGATGGCCAAGTTGTAAGATTTTTCTTTTTAAAATCTCAATATAGAAGCCCTCAGGAATTTAGTTTAGATTTATTAAAAGAATCTGAATCAACATTAAACAATTTAATTGAATTTACAAAAGGAGTAAATCCTGAACCCAAGAATGAAAAAGTTTTAAGTATTTTTGAAGAATCTATGAATGAAGATTTAAATACGGCGAAAATGTTGGGAGATTTATTTAAGTTAATAAATGAAGCAGACGCTTTAGAGGAACAAAAGTTAAAGGATCTTAAATCAACTATCAAGTTTGTATTTAATGTACTTGGTTTTGAATTGATAAAAAAAGATACAAATAGGAAGACAAAAGATGAGCTCATTGAGTTTTTTAATGAATACGATATTAAATTTGGAGATATTGATCAAGCAGTAAACGAATTTATAAATATTAGAGAAAGCTTGAGAAAGAAAAAAGATTTTAATTCTGCAGATAAAATGAGAGAAAGCATTTTAGATATTGGAATAAGCATAGAAGATGGAACATACAGTGGATGGTCTTGGAAAACTAGTTGAAGGTTTTAACTCTGTAGAAGCTGCTTTAGAAACAAACAGAGTAAATGAAATAATTATTTTGCGTACAAAAAATCAATCAAAAAGATTTGATTCTTTGATTGACATAGTCCAAAAGAAAAAAATAAAAATAATAGAAGTAATGAATAAAGCTGATTGGGAATATAGCAACAGGCACAGAGTCGTAGCTATTTGCAACCCGTTAGTAACCTACAGAGAGTCAGATATAACGAAATTTAAAAGTTCAAATTTTATAGTTTGTGACCATATACAGGATATAAATAATTTAGGAGCAATTGTAAGGAGTGCTGCAGCATTTGATTTTAATGTTTTAGCAATACCATCAAAAAGGTCAGTAAAATTGTCTGAAAAAGTATTTTCAATTTCAGCAGGGGGACTAGAGAAAGTTAATATTCTAACTTATAATTCTATATTTTCACTTATAAAGAAATTAAACAATCTTGATATTTGGACTATAGGTCTAGACATGAGTGGAGAAACAAAAATAAAAGATATTGATTTTAACGAACAAAATGTTGCGATATTTCTAGGTTCAGAAGAAAAAGGCCTCAGTAATGAAGTAAAAAATAAATTAGATCTAATTTCTCAGATAGAAATGCTAAATAAAACTGAATCATTAAACGTTTCCGTTGCTGGAGCTATAGCAATGCATCAAATATTTATTAAAAAATAAATTAACTGAAATTTATTGTTTGCTATTATTTTACTATTCGCCGGAGTAGCTCAGTGGCCAGAGCAGCCGACTTGTAATCGGCAGGTCAGGGGTTCGACTCCCCTCTCCGGCTCTAAGTGAAAAATTATAAAAATAGTATAAAATTCATACTTGGATTAGTGATAATTTTCCAAATATCTTTAATATTTTTTGGATACTTAAGGCCTTCAATTATCTATGATTATTTAGATTATTGGCCATTAACAATAGTCCCTATAGGTTTATTATTTCTTGCTAGAAAAACAAGTATAAGTGAAAAAATAGAATTTTATTCCTATGGATTCTTAATATCAGTATTTATATTTTTTCAAGCTGCCCATTTTTTTAATGCAGGATTTTTGACTACATATTCGTTTGATTCGACCTTTCAAAATTTAAATTTAGATTCAACAATAGAACAACAAATCTTTATTGATGAAAGTAGTGCAATTGAATTAAATTATTTTGTAGGCAATGGATACAAGGCTGAAATTATAAATAAACCTGGAAAACTAGGATATCCAGAAGCAATAGAAACTATTGTAGGCGAGCCGAGAGCAATAGTTTTTAGAGAAATAAATACTAGTTCGTTACTTAAAGTCAAAGGCTGGAAAATAGAATTAGGTTCAGAAAATTTATGGAAACTTAATATTTTTTCTATTGATTCAAATATTTATTTAGACAATCTTAATCTAATGCCTTCATCTTTATCCGGCACGGGGAAGATATACTTAGGGCCTAATCTAAACATGAAAGAGTTGGTATTAAACGGTCAATATGAAATTACAGTATCAAAAAAATTACCTATTGTAGTAAAAGGTACAGCGACGGTTCCTATTTCTTGGCTTAATGCAACTGTAGGATATCTCAATCAAATTGATGAAACATATATATTAGAGATTGAAATAATTGACGGTTCCGAAGTAATATTTAAGGATGGATGAAATTAAAAAATGATTGATCAATTAGGCAATGGGTTACTTTTAGGAATAATAATTTCAGTTGCCTCTGTCGCACTATCTTTACTTTACGGTGTAACAAGGATAGTCAACTTTGCTCATGGCGAAATCATTGCTTTGGGAGCAATTGTTACTTTATTTCTTTCTGGCCCAGTAGACTCAAAGATTCTATTTCTTGAGAGATTTTCTCCATTAGGTATAAGTTTTGCAGTTTCAGCAATAATCGGTGTAATTCTTTGTGGGGTATTTGGTGGATTATTAGAGCTATTACTGTTTAGACCACTTAGGAAAGCAGAAGTTGGTAATATTGCAGTTTTAGTTGTAACAATTGGATTATCAATATTTATACGACACCTGTATCTTTTATTTGCTACTGGTAGAGTCCAGAACTTTCCTTTAGATCTAGAAAGAAGGCAAACATATTTATTTATTGAAATGACTCCTAGAAATTTCAAAGTTTTAATTGCAGGTCTTATAGTAATGATAATAATTGGTCTATTCTTAACTTTTACCCGAATTGGAAAAGCAATGAGAGCTGTTAGAGATTCAGGTGAATTAGCTAGTGTTTCAGGCATTAATTCTGACAATATAATTTTATTTACATGGATTTCTTCAAGTATGCTTGCAGGTTTGGCTGGCATTTTTCAAGCAATTATAAATGACGTTAGATACAACATGGGTTTTCTGATTTTGTTACTTATATTTGCAGGGACAGTATTAGGAGGTATAGGAACATCTTTTGGAGCAATGGTTGGAGGATTACTTATAGGAATCTTTGTCCAAGTTTCAGTTGCTTTACCATTTATGGAAGGACATACAGAAGCTAAAAATGCAGTTGCTCTTGCCATAATGATATTAATTTTGTTATTTAGACCACAGGGTATTTTTGGACAAAAAGAAAGAATTTCATGAAGTTATCTATTAAATGGTTAGTAACTATATTGATTACTATTTTTTCAATATATTTAGTATTTGCTCTAAATGATGAAGGGCCATTAAGAATACTATTTAATCTTCTAACATTTGCTGGAATATATGGACTTGCTGCAATTGGATTAAATGTTCATTTTGGATTAACTGGCTTATTAAATTTTGGCCATGCTTCATTTATGGGTGTTGGTGCCTATGTTACATTATTGTTAATACCACATGCTGCTGGTAGAGAAGGGGAAATAACAGAATCAGGACTTCCATTCCTTCTTGCTGTCTTTATTGGAGTAATTGCAGCTTCTTTATTTGGTTTGCTTCTTGGGTTACCAGCTATAAGGCTTAGGGGAGACTACTTAGCAATAGTCACAATTGCAGCAGCTGAGATTTTTAGACTTTTAGTAAGAGATCTGGAATCAATAACAGGTGGGGTCTATGGAATAATTAATTTTTCAGATTCCCTTCAGAAATACAGGCCCATTTTTTTAGAGAATTTTGTTTCAAATTATGAGCTAAATCCATCACAGATTTGGGTAGGTTTATTATCTTGGATCTCTATATTATTTGTATTGCTTATCTTAAGAAGACTAACCAATTCGCCATGGGGTAGAGCATTAAGAGCAGTAAGAGAAGATGAAGATGCTGTGCGTGCTTTAGGAAAGAATGCAGTATGGCTTAAACTACAGAGCTTTATGTTAGGAGCTGGAATCGCAGGATTGGCAGGAGTTTTTTTAGCTTTTAATTACGGTTCTTTACAAACTACAACATTTGTACCGTTGTTAACATTTTATGTTTGGGCAATTATGATTCTCGGTGGAGTAGGTAGTTTAAGTGGACCAATTTTTGGATCAATTATATTCTGGGTAATTATTTCTGAAACTGATAAATTAGCTTCATTAATATTTGAAAATGCAAACGGTCAACAACTAGCTGGAGTCAGATTTGTTTTAGTAGGTTTGCTAATAATGATCCTTATGATATTTAGACCCAGCGGTTTATTAGGAAAGAAAGAAGAGTTGCTTTTAAATGTCAAATAGTTTAATAAGAGTAAATAATTTAAAAAAGAGCTTTGGAGGTCTAAAAGCTGTAGATATTGATGATTTAAATTTTAAAAGTAATGAATTAACTTCAATAATAGGACCTAATGGAGCTGGGAAAACAACTCTGTTTGATTTAATTTCTGGATTTCAAGAAGAAGATAATGGAGAAATATTCTATAAAGATAAGAATATTACAAAAAGCCAACCTTATAAAATTGCAAGATTAGGTATGGTAAGAACTTTTCAATTGACAAAAGTATTTGATAGGATGACTGTTTTAGAGAACTTAATGTTTGCTGGGTCCAGTATTTCAAATGACTCTTTACTTCAATCAATCATGAAGTTATCAAAACAAAAAAAGTATGAAGAGCTGCTACAAGAAGAAGCCATTAATGTAATGAAGGATTTAAATATAGAACAAATGTCTAGTTCGTATGCTAGAGAACTTTCTGGTGGCCAGAAGAAATTATTAGAGCTAGGAAGGTCCATTATCAAAAAGCCGGATGTTCTTTTATTAGACGAACCTTTGGCTGGAGTGAATCCAAAATTAGCTGAAGACTTGCTTGAAATAATACAAAACTTATCGAATCAGGGAATTACGATTTTGATGGTTGAACATAACATTGAAGCAGTAATGAAAATTTCTGAAAGAGTAGTTGTCTTAGCAGAGGGAGCTTTAATAGCTGATGGAGCACCTCAAGAAGTTAGAGAAAATCAAAAAGTAATTGAAGCTTATCTAGGAACTGGCGATGAATAAACCAATATTGGAATGCAACGCTATTGCAGCTGGTTATGTTAAAGGATTGAACATTTTACAAGGCGTCGATTTGGTTGTTTCAGAGGGAGAAATTGTATCAATAATAGGCCCAAATGGTGCAGGTAAATCTACATTACTAAAAGCAATAATGGGTTTGATAAATATATCTGCTGGAAGGTTTTTTATAAATGGTTCTGAAAGAACGAATCTTTCAACTCATAGAATTGTTCACGAGGGTATAGGTTATGTACCACAAGTTGAAAATGTATTTCCATCTTTGACAATAGAAGAAAATTTAGAAATTGGGGCTTGGTCCTTAGCTAAAAATAGAAAAAGCAGCATTTCAAAGGTACTTCAAGATTTTCCTCTTCTAAGTGAGAGAAGGAAGGAAAAAGCTGGAAATTTATCAGGAGGTCAAAGACAAATACTTGCATTAGCAAGAGCTTTAGTAACATCACCCAACTTGCTTTTGTTAGATGAACCTTCAGCAGGACTTTCACCAGTTGCAATAAATGAAGTGTTTGAAAGCATCAAAGAGATTAATGATACAGGTGTATCCATCTTGCTAGTTGAACAAAATGCGAAAAGAGCATTGAAATTTAGTAATAGAGGTTATGTTTTAGATCAAGGTAGAAACGCTTACCAAGGAGATGGAGCAGAACTCTTAAACGACCCAAGGGTTGTAGATTTATATTTAGGAAAACTATAAAAAAAAGGCCTGTAAAAACAGGCCTTTTTTTAATTCTTTATAAGAATTATGAACCAAAATCTACTGATTTAAGAACTGGGTTTGTATCACCCTCTGTAGTCCAAATATCATAAGTAGATGCAGTTGGGTCACCAGATTCGTCTAACTCGACTTCTCCAGATGCACCGACATAGTCCACATCCTCACCTGCAGCAGCTAAAGTTACACATTCAGCACCGATACATTTTGTACCGCCTGAAGATGCTTCAACTAATCCAGCAGCTATTGCGGGTCCAGTTACACCATTAGCAGCAGCTGATATTGCCATTAACATGACAGCATCATAAGCTTGTGGCGCAAAGATGAATGTAGGCGAACCATCCGCACTAACTTGTGCGTAGGCTGCTTCGAAAGCATCTTTTGCAGCACCAGCAGCTGAGCCGGGAGCTGTACCTTTCATACCGTCTAGAGCATTTCCAAGACCACATGCTGAATTAAGTCCAGCATCTTTAACACCGTCAGTCATATACCACGGTATGTCAAGAAGACCTTGTTCGTATGCAGGTTGAAGAACACCACAACCAGTTTCTGGGAATAATATTCCTACAATAGCTTCAGGAGAACCCTTACCAACAGCTGTTACTTCAGAAGCGAATTCTGTAGCATCAACCGCATGGTAAACAATTGTCTTTACTGTTCCACCAGCTGCTTCAAAATTTGCAGCAGTAGCTTCAGCAAGACCTCTACCATAAGAGTCTGCTCTTGAAATTATTGAAATTGTAGTTATCCCATCTTCTATAAGAAGAGAAGCTAACACTCCCCCTTGAAGAAGATCTGATGGTGCAGTTCTTGCATAAAATCCTTTTGTATCCAATTTGGTAAATTGAGGACTTGTATTTGACGGAGATACCATAACTACTTCCGCAGCTATAGCTGTGTCAAGAATTGCTAGTGAAGTACCACTGCATGCAGCACCCATAACACCTTGAGCTCCTTGTGCAACAACATCATTTAAACTTGTTAATGCAACAGCTCCATCACAACCACTGTCGCCTTCAATAAGGACGACTGGTTGACCATTTATACCGCCAGCAGCATTGATTTGCTCAATAGCAAGAGCGGCTCCTAGTGCAATACCAGGTCCTAGGGATGCTAAGTCACCAGATAGTGGCATAAGTGATGCCAAGACTAGTGGATCAGCAGCAGGAGCGGCAGTTGTAGTTGGTGCCGCAGTAGTTGCAGGAGCTTCAGTAGTTTCAACTACTTCTTCCTCAACCACATCAGCTGTACCACCACAAGCCGCAGCGACTAATGCTAAAATCGCAATCAAAGCCAAAGCTTTGCGATTCTTCATATAATTTCCTTTCAGTCACTGAAATTAAAAATTCCTACATAATTTGTAGGAAGTATTACAACAATAGCGTCATTTTAGTACTCTTCAATAGCGAATAAAAAAAAATATAGTTATGAAAGAAATACTTGAAAATGCGCTTATTTTCCTAAATAATCAGGATTATATTGATATCTTTATTTACATTTTTATCATATATGTAATTATTTATGGGTGGAGAAAAGGGTCATCATTAATAATCTTTTATATTGTCTCTTTTTTAGTTTCTATTTTCCTTAGTTTTAAATATTCATTTTTAATTGGAGTTTATATCAGTGGTTGGTTGAACTCTAACCAACAAGTTTCACAGATTTTTGCTGGATTAATAATATTTGTTGCCGCTATTACTGCTAGTTCATTAATTCAAAACATAATAATCCCAACGGATACTGTTACAGAATTTGGAAGTAAAGCACTAGGTAGTTTGCTTTCTTTAATTTTAAGTAACTTGATACTTACTTTAATTATTTCATTAGTTTCTTTATTTACGTTACCAAATTTTATTCAAGAAAATATAGAAAGGTCAAGTCTTGTTTCTTTCTATATTGAACCAGATGGCATTCCTCAACAAAGTTTAGAAATAATAGCCGGTACAGATTTATTAAAAGTTACAAATAGAATAAAAAAACTTACAGGAAACTCCTCTGTTGTAGTTGATGAATACGGATGTTTAGAAATACCCGAAGAGCCATTATCTAAATTATTATCTAAAGACGAAGAAGCTTTAAAAATGTTTGATCTTATTAACTTAGAGAGGATAAATGAGAGCATAGATCCGGTGTCGTTCATGCAAGAATATTCTAATGTGGCTAAAAATTATGCATTAAAAATGTACTTAGAGGGATTTTGGTGTCACCAAGATCCTAATAACGGATACTATGCGACAGATAGGCTAAGAGAAGTAGGATTCAGAGGTAAAAATATACAAGAGGTAAGTGA
The DNA here is from genome assembly GCA_902510995.1 of uncultured Candidatus Actinomarina sp. Taxonomy (GTDB): domain Bacteria; phylum Actinomycetota; class Acidimicrobiia; order Actinomarinales; family Actinomarinaceae; genus Actinomarina. The sequence continues at coordinate 23,823 of CABXDL010000005.1, read as the reverse complement.
GAATTTAGCTATTGCATCAACGATATATACCGGTCATGAAGAATTAATGAATTCAGAATCTCATAGAAATACAATATTAGATAATGAATTTAATAGAGTTGGAATAGGAATCATCTCAGGCCCAACAGGCCTGATAATCGTTCAAATATTTAGCAAATGAATATTTCCATAGAAGGTTTAATCAAAGAGATTATAAGTGGTATAAATTTAAGATTTCAAACTAGCGAATACTTATTAGGAAAAGAAAATGAAAAAATGTTAGAAGATATACTGTATAAAGAACTCATGAAACCAAGCAGTGATCAATCAAGAACACCTACTCAGATAGTAAATGAATTTCTTCAAGAAGAATTTAATCAAAGTTTTGCTTTTACCCCCGCTCATTTTGGTGAGAAAGCCCATCAACTAATAATGGAATGGGGAATGCAAAAAGCTAAGGACATTAGTGAGTAATAAATCAATTAATAAAGATATATGGATAAATTCCTATCCTATCCTGATTTGGCTAATGACAGAACCTTTAGCAGGATTAGTAGATTCAAGAATTGCAGGAATAATAGGAATAGATACTCTTTCTTCTGTAGGTATTGGGACAACTATTTATTTTGTGTTTACTTGGATTTTTGTCTTTTTGGCATATGGGACAACACCTTTAGTAGCAAAACTTAAAACAAATAATGAGCTTAATAATCTAAAATACTTTATATCATTTGGAAGGAAAATATCAATACTCCTTGGTTCCATAGTCTTTATTGTTATTTACTTCTTTAATGATTTTTTTATAAGCCTTTTTAATCCAACAGACGATATAAGAAAAATAGCTTCTACCTACTTAATAGTAAGAGCTATAGGAATTCCATTCTATTTATTAAATATGCATTCTACAGCTGTGTTAAGGGGACTAAGGTATCCAAAAATTACTTTTCAAAGCTCAATAATTGTTACTTTAACAAATATTGTTTTAAGCTATTTCCTTGGGATTGTACTTGGACTTGGAGTTCTTGGTATCGGTCTAGCAAGTAGCATCTCTTTTTTTATTGCATCTATTTATGCCAATAATATACAACAAAAAAAAATGAACGAATTTTCTACGACTAAAGATAATATAAATGAAAAAAACCTAAGAAAAAAATTCTTTTCTGTTGGGGCAACAATAGTTCTTCGTTCAGCTTTCTTAACGGGATTTATGGCACTCTTAAGCAATCAAGCATCAAGACTATCAATGAATGATATTGCGTTACATCATGTTTTGAATCAAATATGGACTTTTGGATATAACTTTATAGATGCATTAGCCATAGCTTCACAGACGCTTGTTTCTGAACATATTTCAAAAGGTAAAAAGTATCTTGGTTCAGACCTATATAAGGCTTTGCTAAAAATAACAACAGTATTTTCACTAATAATTACAGTTATTAGTTATTTAAGTATTGAATTCCTGACAGAATTAATTTCAAATCAAGTTTTCATACAATTGAAAAATAATTATTTACCAATTCTTTTTTCTCTTACCTTGTTCTTTGGTAGTTATGCTTTTCTTTGGGATGGTGTTTTACTAGGACTTGATAAAAATAAAGAGTTTGCTTATACAACAATAATTTCATCAATAATAGGAGCGACAGTTCTATTTTTATTAATAACAAATTATGGAACGATAAATATTATTTGGTTCTCATTAGTAATTTCTCTTATTTTTAGAGCATTAATTGGTGGTTATTTTCAAAGAAAATAGTTACTTAGCAACTTTTAATGGTTGTCTATCCAAATAGTAACTTAATATTTGTAATTCTTGTGATAAATCAACAGATCTAATTTGTATTCCAGGTTTATTTTTCAACATAACTGGAGCAAAATTTAAAATTGATTTTATTCCACAGTCTATTAATTTGTCTGCTATTTCTTCTGCTACTTTTTCTGGAGTTGCAATGATTCCAATAGCAACATTATATTTTTCGCAAGTATCTTTAATTTCTGATAAAGGCTTAACAGCTAAATTACCAATTTGCTTATTTAGTTTATTTGAATCTGAGTCAAAAAGGCCAACTATTTTGAACCCTTTTTCTTTAAAGCCCCCATACTCAGCTAAAGCTGAACCGAGATTACCTATTCCTATAATTATAGCGCTTAAGCCATCAACCAAACCAAGTTCTAGTTCAAGTTGTTTTCTAAGAGTTAAGATATCATACCCAACACCCCTTGTACCTAGAGTCCCAAGATATGATAAGTCTCTTCTAACTTGAGCGTCATTAACTTTTGCAATTTCAGCTATTTTTTTCGAAGAGATGCCAACTGAGTTAATATCTACTTGCTCTAAGCACTGTAGGTATAAAGGCAATCTCTGAACTGTTGCTGGCGGTATATTATTTTTCACTAATGCACAATCTAATAAAGTAATAAAATTAAACTAAATTGAAAAAGTAATTTTCTCTTTATCTTTAATTTATCTTTTAATCACGACTAGGTTAATTTGGGAATATCAAAATGAAAAATAAAGAGTTTTTTGATGTAGTTATTATTGGTGGTGGTCCCTCAGGTTCGAATGCTGCCATTTCCTATAAAAAATTAAACCCGGACCTAAGAGTTGCAGTTATAGATAAAGAGTTCTTTCCTAGAGATAAATCTTGCGGTGATGCAATTGGTCCCGGTGTAATAAATGCATTAAAAAGATTTGGGAATGACCATATTCTTGAGGGCGAACCCAAAGTCATTTCAACTACACTTTTTGGACCAAAAAATATTGGAATACATAATTACATACCAAAGGTAAAAAATAAAGAAGACTCAATAGTTTATGTGATACCAAGACTGGATTTAGATAATAGGATATTTAATTTAGCTAAACAGGCTGGCGCTCATGCTTTTGAAGGATACAGATATAGCAAATTTATAAATAACGGTCGCTCTTTATTAGTTGAGATAGAAAATAAAAATAAAGAGCAATTATTAATTGAAACAAAACTTTTGGTAGGAGCTGATGGTGCTAACTCAAGAGTAAGAAAAAGTTTAAATTTGAATCAGAATAGTGATTGGAATAAAGCAATAGCAATTAGAGCTTATATAGACAGTCCTAATTATGTTGAAATATTTAAAGAGAGAACACTCATGTTTGAAATTAATGTTTCAGCAATAAAAGGGTACGCATGGGCATTTCCAAGTAATGGTGATTTAGTAAATATAGGAATAGGAGTTCCACTTAGTTTGTTTAAAAAAGAAAAGATGGATATAAATTGTCTGTTAGAAGATTTTATAAAAACCCTTAATGGGAGAGGTGTTACCGTTGATAATCTTAGGATGGAAAAAAGTTTTATCTTGCCTTTTGCATCTTCAAGACCTAAGTTAGCGCATGATCGAGTCGCTTTAATAGGAGATGCAGGTTCAATGATTAATCCAATGAGCGGAGAGGGTATATTTTACGGAATGGAGGCAGGATATTTACTTGCCAAGGAGACACATCATTTAATTAATGAAGATACCTCAGTAATCAATTCCGGCATTAATAAATATGAAAAGGTCTTTAATAAAAGATTCGGGAAGCACTTTTTAAGTTGCTCTTTAGCAAGGGTAGTATTTCAGAGTCCTTTTATGACAAAGAGACTTCTTGCAATAGCTTCACTAAATCAACATACAATTGATTTTGTCGTAGAGCTTCTTTTTGATGAAGCAAACTTAACAATAAAAGAGGTGTTTTTATTAGTAGTTAAGATTTTATTGCCTTTAAATATCCTTAAATTGCTGAAAAAAACAACTACTTAATCTCTTCACAAAAAAAAGAAATAAGTAGTAGAATAATTATATAGTTTGTGAAAGTTTTCACAAACACGGGAGGGAATTAATGATTAGTTGGTTACCTATATTAATCATGTTATTAATAGCTGTTGGTTTTGCACTAGCTTCTTTAGGTGTTTCCTATCTCTTATCTCCAAAAAATCCCACTATAGAGAAACTTGCTCCGTATGAATGTGGAATTTTTCCGGAAGAAGAACCATCTCAAAGATTTCCTGTGAAATTTTATATGGTTGCAATGCTTTATATAGTTTTTGATATTGAAATAATATTTCTTTTAGCCTGGGCAACACGATTTAATCAGCTCGGCTGGTATGGAATATTAGTAATATCAATCTTTTCATTTTTTGTATTAGAGACTTTATATTATGTTTGGAAAAAAGATGTATTAGATTGGAATGTTCCTCGAAGAAAAAGATATCACGAATCGAAAATTGAAGAAAAAGTCTCCTAATGTTTTCTCCAGATAATATATTTACCACAACAATTGATAAAGCAGTTAGATGGTCTAGAACACAGTCAATGTGGCCTGTTACATTTGGACTAGCTTGTTGTGCAATTGAAATGATGGCTGCTGGATCTGCAAAATATGATTTAGCAAGATATGGAATGGAAGTATTTAGAGCATCTCCAAGACAAGCTGATTTGATGATTGTTGCAGGAAGAGTTTCTCAAAAAATGGCGCCTGTACTTAGGCAGGTATACGATCAGATGGCAGAACCAAAATGGGTAATTGCCATGGGTGCATGTTCTTCAACTGGTGGAATGTTTAATAATTATGCTCTAGTTCAAGGAGTAGACCACATTGTTCCAGTTGACATATATGTTCCTGGTTGCCCACCAGGCCCACAGTCCTTAATGCATGGAATTTTAACCTTGCATGACAAAATAATGGAAGGTGAAATCAATAGATGAGTTACGAAACAATAAATGTTGATATAAACCAATATTACGAAACAGTTGAAAATTTTAAAAAAGAAGGTTACGAAATGATGGTAGACCTAACAGCTGTTGACTGGTATAGAAAAAAGGAACCCAGATTTCAAGTAGTAGTTAATTTGCTATCTGTATCAAAAAATTTACGAGTAATTCTAAATGTAAACGTTCCAGACGAGAGCTTAAAGATTCCTTCTATATGTGAAATTTACCCAGGGGCTAATTTTTTCGAAAGGGAAGTTTTTGATATGTTTGGAATTGAATTTGAGAATCATCCTGAGCTAACAAGAATACTAATGCCCGATGACTGGACTGGGAATCCTCTGAGAAAAGATTATGGATCAGGAAGAATACCTGTTCAATTTAAGAATGCACCAAAGGTTGATTGAGTATGGTTGATGAAAAAAATATTAAAGAAGATTTAGACTTTTGGGCTACCAATTCTGAAGAAAGTGGTTGGAATATTTCTTCTACAGATGAAGGTTCTCAAAAAATGCTTGAAGAAGAGGATGAAAAGCAGATAAAGATACAAACAGGATCTGATGTAGTAGATGACTATGTTTACAACGAAGAAACAACAGAAGATGAAAGAATGATTGTAAACATGGGACCTCAGCACCCTTCTACTCATGGAGTTTTAAGGCTTCAGGTGGAATTAGAAGGTGAGGTTGTTAGAAGGGTAAAACCTGTCATTGGGTACCTACATACTGGTATGGAAAAAACAGGTGAAGAGCTTGCTTACTTTCAAGGACCAACCAACACAACCCGAATGGATTATCTTTCACCACTTTTTAATGAGTTAGTTTTCTCTTTAACGACTGAGAAACTTTTAAATATAGAAGTTCCTGAAAGAGCAAAAGCAATAAGAATATTGATGACCGAATTAAACAGGGTCTCCTCTCATTTAGTAGCACTTGCTACAGGAGGTATGGATATTGGAGCATTGTCAATGATGATATTTGGTTTTAGAGAAAGAGAGTTAATTTTAAACTTTTTTGAGAAAACTACAGGATTAAGAATGAATCACAATTATATAAGGCCAGGAGGGGTTGCAGCAGACCTACCAGATAATTGGCAAAAAGATGTAAAAGAAATCTTAAAAGTGATTCCAGAAAAATTAAATGATTATGATGAAATGTTGCTAGATAACCCTATATGGCAGGGAAGGTTGAAAAATGTTGGGATTCTAACAACAGAGGAATGTTTAGCATATGGAATTACTGGTCCCAGCCTAAGAGCTTCTGGTTTTTCATGGGACCTAAGAAAGACTCAACCATATTCAGGAATTGAAAATTATGAATTTGATGTTCCTTTGTTGACTGATAGTGATGTTTTTTCTAGGTGGAGAATTAAAGTACTTGAAATTATTGAGAGTTTAAAAATTGTTGAACAAGTAATGAATACAATTCCTAAAGGTCCATACAGAATTCAAGATAAAAAAGTAACACCTCCTCCAAGAAAAAGATTAGATGAGTCTATGGAGGCTTTAATACATCACTTCAAAATTTACACAGAAGGTTTCAAGGTTCCTCCCGGAGAGGCTTATGTAGCAGTTGAATCCCCAAGGGGAGAACTCGGCTGCTACATAGTTTCAGATGGCTCTTCTAAACCATATAGAATGCACATTAGAGGTCCATCTTTCTGCAATCTTCAAGCCTTACCAGTAATTATGGCTGATAGTCCAATAGCAGATGCGGTTGCCGCTATTGCTTCTTTAGATCCAGTAATAGGAGATGTAGACAGATGACTTGGGATACTAAATTAATTGAAAAAGCTAATGAGATTATTGAGCTATACCCTCAAAAAAGATCAGCACTTGGGCCGCTTTTATACCTAGCTCAAGAAAAAGAAGGCTATATTGATGATGACTCTGTTGTAGAAATTAGTAAGTTGATTGGAATTACTGAAGTTCAGGTTAGATCTGTTGCATCTTTTTATACTATGTATAAACAAGAACCGACAGGTCAATATTTGTTAAGTGTTTGTAAATCTATTTCCTGTGAGATCAACAATTCACGAGAATTGATAAATAATATAAAAGAATTCACAGGATTAGCAAATAATGAAACTGATGAAGACAAAACTTTTACTTTTGAAGAGGTGGAGTGCATAGGTGCTTGCGGAGGAGCTCCTGCTGTACAGGTTAACTACGAAACAGTTGAAGGGGTCACTCCCACAAAAGCTTTAGAGTTATGTAAATATCTTAAAGAAGAAGTACCAAAAGTTATAGTTGCGGATGAACTTCAAGAAAAATTTGGAGGTGTTAAATCTTTTGATTGGGGAATAGAAGATAACTCAGGAACCTCTAGTACAGCTCCTGGATTTCAGATTATTGGAACAGCAGAGGAAAAATAGTTATGAAAGAAACATTATTGCTTACAAAGCATATGAGAGAGAACCCGGAAGATAGTCATTTAATAGATATTTATGAGAAAAATAATGGATATAACGCAGCTAGAAAGGTATTAAAAGAGAACAATCCAGGAGAAGTAATTGAAGAAATTAAAGATTCAAATATTAGAGGTAGAGGGGGTGCAGGATTTCCTACAGGTGTGAAGTGGGGATTTTTAGCAGAAGACCAAGAAAGATATTTAGTTATTAATGGAGATGAATCAGAGCCCGGAACCTTTAAAGATAGAATTTTACTCGAAAGAGACCCTCATCAATTAATTGAGGGAATAATAGTTACCTCTTTTGCTTCAAATATATCAAAAGCATTTATTTACATTAGAGGAGAGTATGCAAAACCCGCAAGAAGAGTTCAAGACGCTATTGAACAAGCTTATGAAAAAGGATATTTAGGAAAAAATATTTTTGATTCAGGAAAGAACCTAGATGTTGTAGTTCATTTAGGCGCAGGTGCATATATTTGTGGGGAAGAGACGGCACTATTGAACTCACTAGAAGGCAGAAGGGGAGAGCCAAGATTAAAACCCCCATATTTTCCAGCAGTAAAAGGTCTTTATAATAAGCCAACTCTAGTAAATAATGTAGAAACAATATCCTCTGTTCCTTGGATTATAAATAATTCTGGAAAGGACTATGCAAAGTTAGGAGTAGAAGGGTCGACTGGTACAAGAATATTTAGTTTATCTGGACATGTAAATAATCCTGGAAATTTTGAAATTGAGATGGGATCTTCTTTTGGTGAATTTATTGATACTTTTGGAAAAGGTATAAAAGAAAACAAGTCTGTAAAAGCTTATATTCCTGGAGGGGCCTCTGCTCCATGGTTTAAGGGCAGTCAGTTAGATATAAAAATGACAATTGATGATGTTGCAGATGCTAAATCTATGTTGGGTTCTGGTGCTGTAGTGGTTATGGATCAAGATACAAATCTTGTACTAGCTGCAAAAAGTATTGTTAGCTTTTTTGCACACGAATCTTGTGGTCAATGCACTCCATGTAGGGAAGGCACTACTTGGTTAGAAATGATATTAGATAGGATTGCAAGTGGTAGAGGAAGAACGTCAGATATTGATTTGCTTCTGGATGTATGTGATAACATATCTCCTGGTCTATCATGGCCGCCAAAAATGACTACGATTTGTCCTCTTGGGCCATCTGCGGTATCTCCTATTACTTCATTAATGGGTAGTTTCCGTGATGAAGTTGAAAGCTTGCTTCCTAAGAAGGTGTTAATTAATAATGAGTGAAAATATCAAATTTACAGTAGACGGGAAAGAGCTTGAAGGACAATCAGGAGAGTTGTTGATTGAAGCTTGTGAAAAATCTGGAATTCATATACCAAGATTTTGCTGGCATAAAAGATTAGAACCAGTTGGAATGTGCAGGATGTGTCTTGTTGAAGTTGAGACACCTAGGGGGAAAGCCTTAGTTCCTTCTTGTACAACAGAAATAACAGAAGACCTTGTAGTTGATACAGAATCTGAGATAGTTACGAAAGCACAAGAAGGTATTTTAGAATTTTTATTAATAAATCATCCTCTCGACTGTCCTGTTTGCGATAAAGCAGGTGAGTGTCCTCTCCAGGATCAGACTATGGCCTATGGACCTGGAGAGTCAAGATTTGTAGAGGAGAAAAGACATTTTGAAAAACCAATCCCAATTTCTGAAGTAATCCTTCTTGATAGAGAGAGATGTATTCTTTGCGCCAGATGTACAAGATTCTCAGATGAAATTTCAGGGGATCCATTAATTGAATTTATACAAAGAGGAAATAAAACAGAAGTTAATACATTTCCTAATGAACCATTTAGATCATATTTTTCAGGCAACACGGTCCAAATTTGTCCCGTTGGCGCTTTAACTTCAACCTCTTATAGGTTTAAAGCTAGACCTTGGGATCTAAAAAAAGTTTCTTCCACCTGTAATTGTTGTTCGGTAGGTTGTTCAATTGAACTAAATACTTCACAAAATAAAATGTTAAGAATATTGGGAGAAGATAATGAATTTACCAATCAAGGATGGCTTTCTGATAAAGGTCGATACAATTTTGACTTTCTTCATTCTGAAAATAGAGTATTAAATATTCTTAATAAGAGTGAGGATTCATTTAATGAAATATCAATTGCTGAAGCTACAGTAAAGATTAAAGATAAAATTAATGAATTAGATAATCCAAATATAAAGTTTTTAATAGGTTCTCACAGTACAAATGAAGAATATTTTGTAATTAATGAAGTAGCTAATTATTTAAATAAAGATAAATTTTTGAGCAGGGATAGTTCGAATGTTTATTTTAGTGATGATCTTTTATTTAATGGTTATTTTGATGATGAATATTCAAAAGCAAAACTAGAAGATCTAGATAGTTCAGAAACGATAGTTGTCTGGTGTGAAGATATTAAAGATAATTTACCAATTCTTTATTTAAGAATTAAAAAAGCAGTCAAGAATGGTGCAAAGTTAATTGTATTTGGACATACTAATACAGCCATAGCGGGCCTTGCGGATTTTTATTTTGGAAAGGGTATAGTTTCTAACAAATTTGATTTAATTGTAAACCCAAGTGAAATAGAAGATTTGAAAAATAATACTCAAGGTAAAAAAGTAACTGTTATTGCTGGTAAATCAACAGTTTTTCAGAAGAAAGAATCTTTGGATAAATTAATTAACTATCTAAATGAATCATCTGAATTAAAAGTTTTTAATTCTTTTAGCAAGGGCAATACTTTTGGTGCTTTACAAAACATAGATGAAGTTAAAGGCTTAAATGAATTTTGTAATGAGTTTGATAATGATGCAAAAAATATTGTATTTACAGTTGGAGTTAATCCTGTAAATTCATCACATTTTGCTCAACCAATTAAAGAAATTTTAATTTCTTCAGATTTTGTAGTTTCTATGGATTTATTTATTAACGAAACAACTGAGTTAGCAGACCTAATACTCCCTACAACTTCTTTAGGTGAGAAAGAAGGAACAATAACAAATATGGAGATGAGAGTAATGAAGCAGAATAAAATTCTTCCTGCTCCCGGTTCAACACTTTCTGAGTGGGAATACTTAACAGCTATTTTAAATATCCTTGGAGGAGATGTTCAATATAGAAATGAAAACGAAATAAATAGTTTTTTAGTAAAAGAATATAAAGATCAACAACAAGTAGCTACATTTGATAATTTAAATAAACCAAGCAATCTGTTTGGAGTTATAAATAGAAAAGAAATAAACATTAATACTAAAGACCTTCATGAAGACACGTTTTCATTATTGATGGTTAGAAGGCTTTATGGAGATTCAAGTACACAAATAAATTCTCCTTCAATTTCAATGCTAGGAGCAGAACGATTTATAGAGCTTAATTCTGAAACAGCAAAAAAATTTGGAATTAAGTCACAGTTTGGCAACCTTGTGCAGGGTTCTAATTCAATATTGATAAATATAGATATAAATGAGTTTCTTCCTGATGGTTTAGTAGTTGCACCTATTAACAGAAGGGGTTTTGAAAATGTAGACCCATCTAAAGAGTTTGAAATAACTGAAGCTAAAAACAGGGAGGAATTAAGTGTCAATTGATTTAATTATTTCTGCTATTAAAGCTTTTTTAATTTTAGGTTTACTTCTAACAAACACTTTACTTTTAATTTGGCTTGAAAGAAAAGTCGTTGCAGGCATGCAAGCCCGAGTTGGCCCAGATAGAGCGGGGCCTTTTGGAATATTTCAAACAGTTGCCGATGCTATAAAACTTTTACTAAAAGAACAAATAATGCCACTCAAAGCTGATAGAGCCATGTATCTTTTAGCTCCAATTATTGCACTAGTACCTTCATTTTTAATATTTATGATTATCCCACTTGGTCCTGATCTTAACTTAGAAATAAATGGGCAAAATATTAATGTACCGCTTGTCGGTGCTGATCTGAATGTAGGCGTTTTATTTTTTCTAGCACTCTCATCTATAGCTGTTTACAGTGTAGTTCTTGCAGGGTGGTCTTCTGGTTCAAAATATCCTCTATTAGGAGGGGTAAGAGCTTCTGCTCAAATGATTTCATATGAAGCAGCAATGGGCCTTTCACTTGTTCCAGTAATTTTATATTCCGGATCAATGTCAATGACTGAAATTGTTAAAAGTCAGGCAGGAAATCTTTCAAGCCCAATACCATTTTTAGATGCAATTGTTAGCTTTATCCCAAAATGGAATGTTTTCCCACAATTTGTAGCTTTTGCAATATTTTTCATAGCTTCAGTTGCAGAAGTCAATAGAGCACCATTTGATCTTGTAGAAGCAGAACAGGAATTAGTTGGAGGTTTCCACACTGAATATTCAGGTTTTAGGTTTGCTATGTTTTTCTTAGCTGAATATATCAATATGTTTAATATGTGCGCTATTACAGCAACATTCTTTTTAGGAGGATGGTTAGGTCCTACATTCTCAAACTTTTTACCTCCTCTAATTTCAGCATTTATGCCTGCTTTTTGGTTAGGTGTAAAAACTTTTGGACTTTTATTTATTTATGTGTGGATTAGGGCAACCTTGCCACGTTTAAGATATGACCAGTTAATGGAGCTGGGCTGGAAAAGATTGATACCTATATCACTTGTATGGTTGATTCTTACATCAATCGTCTTAGGTATTAGAGAGTTTGGATTCCCATGGAGTTAAAAATATTATGAGTGCTGCATACGATTTATTAAAAGGATTAAAAGTAACTTTTAGAGAGTTATTTAGAAAGTCTGTAACTGATAAATACCCAAAAGAGTTTAGAGATAAACCACAACGATTTCATGGAAGGCATGTTCTAAACAAGTATGAAGATGGCATGGAGAAATGTATTGGTTGTGAGTTATGTGCGGGGGCGTGTCCAGCTCAATGTATATATGTTAGGGGAGAAGATAATCCTGAAGAAAATCCCGTAAGTCCTGGCGAGAGATATGGCTTCATTTATGAAATTAATATGTTGAGATGTATTTATTGTGCCCTATGTGTTGAGGCATGCCCAACAGAAGCAATTACAATGACGTCTTTATTTGAAATGAGTGTTGCAAATAGATCAGAAGCCGTTTTTGATAAGTCTATTTTGTTAGTGGATGAAGAAGGAAACCCTAATACACATGAAGAACAAACAAAATTAACTAATCCAGATGAATTAAAAAATGCTGATGGCTGGATGCGGGCTACATCTTCAAGCGGTAATCCTGAATTTGAAGACACTGTTGGTTGGACAGGATCTTTGGGGGTTGGGGAAAGAGAACCTGAAAAAGGTCAATCTTTAGAGGAAGAGTAGTATGTTGGATTTAATTTTATTTGCTATACCTTCTCTTTTTGTTTTAGCAGGTGCATTAATCGTTATATTTGCAAAAAATCCGGTTCATAATTCTATGGGGTTAGTCCTTACACTTGCTTCACTAGCAGTTGTATACATAACTCTAAATGCAACTTTTGTAGCAATGGTACAGATGTTGGTATATGCAGGAGCCGTGATGACTCTTTTCTTATTTGTAATAATGATGATAGGAGTAGACAAGGCGGAACAGACTAAAGAAGAAATAAAAGGTCAAACCTTTCTTGTTTTAGGAACATTAATTTTACTCGGCTCACTATTGGCATATGTAGTTATTAACTCAGGATTTAAATGGGATTTATGGTTTCCAGCTGTTGACTACAGTATTGAGGGAACTCCTGATTTAATTGCTTCAACTTTATTTACTGGTTGGGTTTTTCCATTTGAAGTTATATCAATTCTCTTAATTGTTGCTGCAACAGCAGCAATTGCTTTAGCTTACGACACCAAAACTAGGAAAGATGATGATTGAAGTAACCACCGATTGGTATTTAACTCTAGCCTCTTTACTGTTTTCAATTGGCTTTATAGGAATGATGATTCGTAAGAATGCATTAATAATGTTTATGTGTATTGAGCTTATGCTTAATGCAGTAAATCTAACTTTTATTACAGCATCAAAGCATTTTGGAACAATTGATGCACAAGTAGCAGTATTTTTTGTCCTGGTAGTAGCAGCTGCAGAAGTTGTTGTAGGTTTAGCAATAATTGTTTCAATATTCAAGAAACAAGAAACAGCTTCAGTGGATATATTAAGGTCTTCGAAAGGTTAGCAATGGAGTATATTTTATTAGCAGTTGTTTTTATCCCATTGATGGTTTCAATATTTTTAAACTCTATCTCTTCATTACTTAATGAAAGATTAACTACATTCATAACCATAAATGCAGCACTTTTATCATTTTCAGTCTCATTGCTAATGTTTGGAGCTTTATTGTTAGATAAATTTAAACCAATTTCACTAGAAATGTATACATGGTTCCCTGATCCTGAAATTAAGTTTGAATTTCTTCTTGATGGCTTATCCGGAACCATGATGCTTTTAGTTACTGGTTTAGGTTTAGTAATACAAATTTTCTCTACTTCTTATATGAGTGGTGATCCGAGATATGTTAAATATTTTGTATATTTTAATTTCTTTGTCTTCTCAATGCTCCTTTTAGTTATGTCAGCTAACTTCTTAGTTATGTTTTTTGGTTGGGAGCTTGTTGGTTTAAGTTCTTACTTATTAATTTCTTTTTGGTCTGAAAAGAAAAAAGCAGCTAAAGCTGGGAGCAAAGCCTTCATATTAAATCGAATCGGTGATTTTGGTTTTTTGATTGCTTTAATGATGATATTGAATACATTTGATACGTTTTCGTTCAAAAAAGTTTTTGAGACAACACTATTAAATCAACCTGAAAATCTTGACCTGATAGTTGTCTTTCTTATTATTGGTGCTTTTGGAAAATCAGCTCAATTTCCATTATTTAGTTGGTTACCAGATGCTATGGAAGGTCCCACTCCTGCAAGTGCTTTGATCCATGCTGCCACGATGGTAACAGCTGGAGTTTTCATGTTGGTTAGAATATCTCCGTTATTGCAGTTTTCAGAAATTTCTAGCATCTTAGTCATAAGCGTAGGTTTACTAACTGCCTTAATTTCAGCTTTTGCTGCTATAAACCAAGATGACATCAAAAAGGTTCTTGCTTACTCAACAATCTCACAACTTGGATTTATGTTTATAGCAATTGGAGCAGGTGCTTATGTAGCAGCAATTTTTCATTTAGTTACACATGCATTCTTCAAGGCATTACTTTTCTTAGGCGCAGGAGCTGTAATACATGAAATGCACCATGAACAAAACATTCATAAGATGGGAGGCTTAAAGAAAAAAATGCCAATGACAGCAGCAATGATGGGTATTGGAACTTTAGCAATTTCTGGTATACCTCCACTTGCAGGTTTTTGGTCTAAAGATGAAATCCTTGCTTCTACTTTTGCTAAAGGTGGAATTTATTATGGTTTCTGGGCACTCTCATTACTTGCAGCATTTATGACTGCATTTTATATGGGGAGGCATTGGTTATTAATTTTTCATAAAGAACCAGCAAACAATATTGACAACATTCACGAGGCACCAAAAATGATGACTAGGCCATTGTTACTTTTAGGTATATTTTCAATCTTTATAGGTTTTATAAACACACCATTTTTTCATGGATTAGAAAAAGTCCTACATTCCACATTAAGTGATGTAGAAATAACTCACCTACCTGAGGGAATTGCAGTTGTCATTCTTGCTTTGATATCAATTGGAGCAGGGTTTACAGGACTTGGCATGGCATATTTGATATACATTGTAGATATATTTTCATATTTTAAATTTGAGATTCCTTTCTTAAAAGAAGTTAGGAGCTTATCATCCGAGGTACTGTATTTGAACAAAGTTGGACACTATCTATTTGTAGAAATACCTAAATCATTTGTTAGGAAAGTAGCAGTAGTAATTGACGGGTTAGTAATTGACGGTTTCGTTAATGGAGTATCTAATCTTTTCTACAAATCTTCAAAGACGATATCAGTAACTCAATCAGGACTTGTCAGAAATTATGTTGTATATTTTGGTTTATTCTTACTTCTACTCGTCTCGCTCTTTGTGGCTACACCGTTGATTGTATTATGAGTATTTTGATTTACTCCCTAATGCTATTCCCACTAGTTGGATCTTTAGTTATCTTTATGATGCCAAAAAGCAGGTCAGAGCTTTTCAGGCCTATTGCAATATTTTTAAGTATCATCCCATTTGGTTTATGTCTCTATCTTTTTTCAAATTCTAAATCAAAAGGGTCATTTGTAGATATCCATACTATTGATTGGATTAAATCATATGGGATAAGCCTAACTTTTGGTATCTCTGGCATGTCTCTGTTGCTCCTATTTTTAACAGCGATATTAATGTTGCTTTCATTTTTATCAGTTAGTGAAAAGTATTCTCAAAGCAAAGGTTTTATTGGTTCGATACTTGTTTTACATTTTGCTGTTAATGGTGTCTTTTTAAGCGGAGACCTTCTTTCATTATTCATATTTTTTGAAGCTTTACTTATCCCAATGTATTTCTTAATGGGAATTTGGGGTGGAGAAAATAGAAGGTATGCAACAATTAAATTTATTATTTATACAGTATTTGGATCAGTATTTATATTTATTGGCACTGTATACGCAGGTGTAATTAGTTATGGATCAACGGGACGTTTAGCGCTTGATTTTATGACTTTGTCCTCGCTTTCATTTACTGCAGAACAATCAAGAGTATTATTTCTGATGTTTACTTTTGGTTTCTTAATTAAGGTGCCAATATTTCCTCTACATACTTGGTTACCAGACGCTCACGTTGAAGCACCTACTGCTGGGAGTATTTTGTTAGCTGGAGTTTTATTAAAAGTTGGAGCTTATGGAGTATTAAGAGTTTCAATCCCATTTTTTACAGAGGGGTTTTTAGAATATAAATTCATAATTGCTGTTTTATCAGTGATTGGAATTATTTATGGAGCGATTGTAGCTATTGCTCAGATAGATATTAAAAGACTAATTGCATATTCATCAGTAAGCCACATGGGATTTGTAATGCTTGGTATATCAGCTGGTAATTATTTAAGTCTAGAAGGAGCGATTATTCAGATGGTAAACCACGGACTTACAACAGGTGCCTTATTTATGCTTGTTGGGTTTCTTTATGAGAGGCGTCACACAAGAAGAATCTCAGACTTTGGAGGAATAAAAGCAACAATGCCAAAATATGCAGCAATATTCTTATTTTGCTCTTTTGCATCAATTGGTCTTCCAGGATTAAATGGTTTTGTAGGAGAGTTCATGATACTTATGGGTAGTTTTCCAACATATAAAGTATTGTCAGGAATCGGTGCGTTTGGTGTTGTGTTGGCAGCAATATATATGCTCTGGGCTTATCAGAGAATGTTTACTGGAGAGATCTCTATAAAAGAGAATGAAGAGCTTGTTGATTTAGATACAAAGGAAATGATTTCTGTAATACCACTATTAGTTTTAATGTTATTTATTGGAATTTACCCAAGCTTTATAGAGGGTTATGTAACTCAAGATGCATTATTTATATCTGAAATAATAGATATCTTCAGTGGGAGGTTGAATTGAATACAATTAGTGAAGCAATAGGTTTCAATCTTATTGTTATTGGTCCAACTCTTGTACTTGTAGCAACTGCTTTGATTCTTTTATTTTGCACAATAACAATTGAGACATCTGATTTTGTGAAAAAAAGCATAACCTTTGTGGGTATATTATTAACAATATTTTCAGTATTTTTAAAATTTGGTTTATTTGCCACTAACGGAGTTTCTTCTTACTTCACAGAGAAAATATTACTTGATGAATTTTCTCTTTTTGGGAATGTACTTATTTCATTAATACTTTTATTTAACTTTTCTTCAATTTGGAATACATCTACTGAATTAAAAGATAAAAGAACAGAGGCCATTATTTTAACGCTTATGAGTGCATCTGGATTCATGCTAATGGTAGATTCTGAGAGCTTTATGATGCTATTTATTGGTTTAGAAATTGGCTCTATTAGTCTTTATGCATTAGCAGGTATTAATAGAGGAGATCTTCTAAGTAATGAAGCAGCTTTAAAGTATTTTTTACTTGGATCTCTTGCATCCTGTGTTCTTGTATATGGAGTTGCACTAATTTATATATCACTTTCCATCTCAGGTTTTTATGACTCAGCAATTGCTATTCCATATATTGGTTCTGAAAACGTACCACTCACAACATTCATTGGCTTTCTTTTTGTGTTAGTAGGTCTTTTATTTAAAGTTGCTGCTGCTCCATTTCAGTCATGGGCTCCAGATGTTTATCATGGGTCCCCAACTGGTTATGTTGGATATATGGCATCAGTTGCAAAGGTTGCATCTTTTCTTGTAATAGGAAGGCTATGTATGGTTTCTCTGCGCTATGTTATGGACAACTTTCAACTCTTCTTCTTAGCAGTAGTAGTTATTTCAATTTTTGTTGGTTCATTTTTTGCAACCGTTCAGACTGACATGAAGAGGTTGATTGCTTATAGCGGTGTTATTCAGTCAGGCTTTATATTGTCTGGAATTGTTTCTGGTGTCAATGGGACCAGTGCTTCACTATTTTATCTCACTGCATATACAATTCAATTAATTGGAATATTTACGATATTTACAATTATCAGTGGAAAACTTTCTTCAGATTTTTCAATTGAAAATCTGTCAGGACTTTTTGTTGAGAATAAATTTTTAACAATTTGTTTTAGTATTTTCATGCTTGGATTAGCTGGAATACCTTTAACGAGTGGTTTTATTTCAAAATTTATTTTAATAACTAATCTCTGGTCTTATGAAAGCTATGTCCTTGTATTTATATTGATGTTATCAACTGTTGCAGGGTTTTATTTTTATTTACGACCTATA
Source organism: uncultured Candidatus Actinomarina sp. (assembly GCA_902510995.1). GTDB lineage: Bacteria > Actinomycetota > Acidimicrobiia > Actinomarinales > Actinomarinaceae > Actinomarina. The sequence goes on along the minus strand of CABXDL010000005.1, from coordinate 5,900 downwards.
TGGGTTGCAGCGATTGATAAGCCGGAGACACCTGTTGAACAGATTACTTTAAAGAGATCAGAAGTTCTATCATTAGGTGTTCTTGCTTTTGCAACAATTTTCTTTGGTTTGCTTCCAGATTCCCTAATTAACCTATCACGTTGGGTGATACAGAACTATCTATAATGCTTTCAAAAATAATTCCTCCTCCTGTTTTGCTACACCAAGGTGGTTGGGATGAGATCCTCTGGTTTCTTGTGCCAGCGTTACTTTTAACCTGGTTAAGAAACAAGCAGAGTCAGGAAAATAAGGACGATTAATTTTAGAGATTAAAATAAAGTCTATATAATTATCTTATGATTGAAATTAAAAATCTAACCATGAAATACAAAAATGGTAAAGGTGTAGATGATATCAATATATCTGTTGATGATGGTGAGGTTAAAGCGTTACTAGGACCAAATGGTTCAGGTAAATCAACAACAATGAGAAGTCTTATGGGTTTTTTGAATTCATCCGAGGGTTCTCTTAAGGTAAGCGGAATAGATACTATAGCTAACCCTGTTGAAGCTAAAGAAATAATCGGATATCTCCCAGGGGATCCACAACTTCCACAAAATTTAAACTCTAAGTCATTATTTAAACTTGGTGCAGATATGAGAGGTCAGTCCATAGATTACGCAATGGAGTTAGCAGAAAAGTTTGAGTTGGATGTGAAACAAATAGTTAAAGAACTTTCAAAAGGAAACAGACAAAAAACTGCTGTTATTTTAGCATTGTTACATAAACCAAAAGCACTAGTTCTTGACGAACCAACTTCAGGATTAGATCCTTTTCATCAGAGAACATTTTTTGAGACCATTGAAGAATTTTCTAATAACGGAGCATCTATTTTATTATCTTCACATATAATTTCTGAGGTAGAGAAAATAGCGGATTCAATGGCTGTTCTTAAAGTAGGTTCAAAAATTTATGACGAATCATATAAGACATTCGAAAAGAAAGCAAAAGATGAAGGTAAGGAATTAGAAGATGCCTTTTTTGAATTTTACGATAGAGAGAAGGCGTAATGTTTAATTATTTAAAATATATGTTGAGTGTTCCGAAAAAATTTATAATGACATGGACTATTGCTCCAGCCCTATATTTTCTTATACTACCTTTAGCTTTTGCAAATGAAAGTGTTGAGAATTTAGTGATTGATACCCAGAAGGAAGCATTTAGGGGTATGTCTGAAAATGAGACCATGATGAATTTATTGGGAATATCAGATTGGGACAATGTTTTTACGCTTGAGGGCATGGTTTCAACTTACTTTTTAAGTCTTTTTGGGATTATCTTGGTTGCCGTAGCCACTATTGTTTTATTAAATAAGATGGGTTCAAAAGCTGAAGAAGATGGTACATTTGAATTCGTAGCCTCTCTTCCAATGACAAGATCAACTATTTACTTAACACAATCAGTTGTAGCTGTTTTATTCGGGTTGGTTATTACTTTTACATGGACAAATATTATGTATATACCAGTGGCAACAATGGAGTTAAGCCAAACATTAGATTACGCACCGCTAATGAAAGCAACATTAATGGCAGGTCTAGCAGGAGTTAGTTATGGTGTATTAGGTTTTGCTTTAGGTGCTTATACTGGAAAATCATCTTCTGCATGGGCTTTTGGTGCTGGACTTATGGCCCTTGAATGGATAGCAAATTCCTTAAGTGGAACTAATGATTTATTTAAATGGATTGATGACAATATTTCATCCTTTGGAGCTTATGGGGCTCCCTATCAAGATGGATTAATTGGTGGAGATATAGGTCTTGTATTAGCAAAAATTGCTATCTTTTTAATTATTGGTTTTGTTGGATTTAGAAATAGATCTTTAAATCTAAGATAAATTTTTTTCATACAACGATTTTTCGCTTAAAATTGTAATATGCCAGTTTATTCAAGAACCATAACTGTAAATACAGACATTGAATCTGCTTTTAATTTTACTGCCGACTTCAGAAATTTAGATAAATGGAATGAAGGGGATGATGCAGAACTTATTACAAAAGAACCTTTAAGAGAAGGTTCAGTATTCAAAGTAAAAACACACTTTAACAGTCGAGAAATGGTTTTAGATTATGAAATAATTGAGTGGGGAGCACCCTTAAGGGCATCATTGAAAACAGAAACTAATAATTTTGAAATTGTAGATACAATATTTTTATCAGCTAACGCTAAGGGGACTGAATTAACATATTCTATCGATATTAAATATAAGGGGATTTTTATTCTTGTAGGTTTATTTTTTGGCCCTATGTTTAAAAAATTAATGGATACAAATATAAAAAACCTTGAAGAAGTTCTTAAGCCACTATAAAGAAAATTAAAAACTTTTCTTAAGCTGTTAAGAGATTTAATAAATACTTAATCTTATTTATATAATGTTAAAGAAGGCCTCTTTCAAAAAAAAGTATTATAAGCCAAGGTATTGAGAGCAGGAAACCTATGAAGTAAAAAAGTTTAATTAATTTATTCTCATATTTGAGATGCATAAAGTAACCAACAACGATACTAAATTTAATTAAGCTAAGAAAGATTAATAAAATAGGGATGTTCCATTTCGGAGTGTAGTAGAGGTATACTTCAAAAAAAGTAATACCTGCTAATAAGATTGCAATATTTACATAATACTTAGTTTGATCTTTTGGAATTGGGTGAATAATTTCTTTCATGGTATTAAATAAATGATTGTAAAAATCACTATCCATACAATATCAACACAATGCCAGTAAAGTGCTAAAGAATCAAGACTAAGACCAAATTTAGAATTGGTATCTTCTATATGAATCTGCATTCCTGTAACAAAAAGCAACATAATCCCAATAAATACATGCAATCCATGAAATCCAGTTACAAAATAAAATGCCGTACCAAAAATACTAGAGCTAATAGTTAAACCTTCATTGATAAATATGGTGTACTCATATATTTGTCCACTTATAAAAAGCAACCCTAGAAATCCAGTTGTATAAATCCAGATTCTAGTTTTTGAAATGTCTTCCCTCTCATAGTGGTTTTGTGACAATACCATCGTTAGAGAGCTCATCAATAATATAAAAGAGCTTACAGAGGTAAAGGGTATATCAAATATATCACTAGGTGTTATTTGCAATGAGTGAAAAGCTGATTTATAAAACAAATAAATTGAAATAAGAACTGCAAAAAAAACAACTTCAGATGAAAGGAATAACCACATTGCTAGTTTTTGATTAGGAACCCCTACATCTTCACCATTATGGACATGAGTTAAACTATTCATATTCTGGCTCCAAACTCCATCCAACTATTGAGGAAATAAGTATTAATACACCTGTTAACAACAAAATCATGCTTGAGAAACCTCCTCTAAAAATAAATGCCCAACCAAGAAAAGGTAGAGATAGACCAACAGTAAAAGGATAATAAGACCTTGAAGGAAGGACAATATGGCTTTCATCAAGACTTGCTGAATTCATATATTTATTTTTTATTTCTTTAATATTTGTTCTAGGAACTGATCTATTATTTTCATCAATTTTATATTTTTTATACCAAAAATCATCTCTTTGGCTAACTTTTGGTAGGTTGTAGAAATTATATTCGGGAGGAGGAAGAGGAACAGACCACTCAAGAGTTCTTCCGTCCCAGGGGTCAAAAATAACTTCTTCCCCTTTCCTTACAGAGAAGATCCAATTAAAAATGAAAACAATCAGACTAAGCAAAATAATTATTGCTCCAATACTGGATACAAAATTCCAATATTCAATATTCATACCTTTGTCGTACCACCAAGTTCTTCTAACCATTCCTTGTAAACCAAGCCAATGTTGAGGTAAAAAAGTCACATGGACTCCTAAAAATATTAGCCAGAAATGTATTTTCCCTATTTTTTCATTAAGAAATTTTCCAAAAACAAGTGGAAACCAATAGTAAATACCAGCAAAAATTGCGAATACACCACCACCAACCAAGATGTAATGAAAGTGACCAATTATGTAGTAAGTGTCTGTTTGTTGCCAAACAGACGGGACAACAGCATGTGTTACTCCAGAGACACCTCCAATAACAAAATTAATAATAAATGAAATTGAAAAAAGCATTGAAACATTTAAATTACGTTTACCGAACCACATTGTTGCTATCCAGTTAAAAATCTTTATACCTGTTGGAATAGCTATAATCATCGTTGCAGCTCCAAACCCTGCTTGAGCTAGAGGAGGTATAGAAGAAGAAAACATATGATGTGCCCAAACACCAAAACCTATAAACCCTATTGCAAATCCAGCAAAAACAAGAGTTGCATATCCAAAAACAGGTTTCCTGCTAAATACTGGAATTATTTCTGACATTATTCCAAAAACAGGGAGTATTAAAATATAAACTTCTGGATGGCCAAAAAGCCAGAACAGATGTTGCCATAAAATTGGATCTCCACCCATAGATGCGATATAAAAATTTCCACCAAGCTGACGATCAAAAAGTACTGTAAACAAAGCAATAGTTATAAATGGCAATGAAAATATCAATAGAAAAGATGTTACTTGGGTCATCCAAACATAAACAGGAAGTTTCATTAACTTGAGTCCCTTAGTTCTTAGATTTAATGTTGTAACAGTTAAATTAATTGCTGAAATTAAAGAGGCAACGCCTAGAAAAATAACACCTAATACACCAATGTCTGTTGCAGTCCCGGGGGAAAATTGAGTTCCAGCATTTGGTTGGTATAAAAACCAACCTCCAGCTAAAGCATTAGAAAAGATTGAGAATAGTGATGACCCCTGACTACTATGGCCACCAATTGGAGGTGCCGTAGTGCCTACAAATAGTGTTGAGTGTATAAAAATTGCACCAAAGAAATATATCCAATAACCAAGAGCATTCATTCTCGGAAATGCTACGTCTCTTGCTCCAATCATTAGGGGTATAATATAGTTTCCAAAACCAGAGTTTACTGCCATAAAAAATAAGAAAACCATAGTAAACCCATGAACGGTAAAAAGTGAATTATATTCTGCAGCGCTTAGAAAAGTACTTTCTGCTTGCATCAGATGAATTCGAATTAATAACGCCTCAAGCCCACCAACTAAGAAAAATGTAAAACCTGTATATAAATACATAACACCAATTTTTTTATGGTCAACAGTTGTAATTAAGTCGAGAATCCCTGAAACATTTTTTGGTCTTTTATAGATATTTGTATTTTGATTTTTCATGATTAGCTAAGCCCCATTAGAAATGCTATTAAGTATTCAATATCTTTTTCTGTTAAATCAAGATTCGGCATATAAGATCCAGGTTTTACTTTTGGCGGGTTTGATAACCATTTTTTTAAGTTATCTTCTTGAGTTGCCATACTTGATCCAGCAAACATAAATCGAGATGAAAAATGAGTTAAATCTGGTCCAATTAGATCCACATCGGATTCTACCAATCCATTAATAACATGACATTGAGCACAACCAGCATTTAAGAATATATCTTTTCCTATATATTCTTTTGTTGAATTGTTCATAAAGACTACAGCATCTTCCTTTTGACTTTCAAGCCATTTCCCATATTCACTTTCAGTGACAACAACAACCCTTGCTCGCATTTTTGCATGGCTTAATCCACAAAACTCACCACATTGAGACCAAAATATTCCTACTTCGTCTGATCTAATATTTAAATTTGTGATTACACCTGGAACAATATATCTTTTTCCATTTAATTTTGGTACCCAAAAACTATGTATAACATCTTTTGATCTCATTTTTAATATGACGGGCTTGTCTACCGGTATTACCAGTATGTTTGGAGAGTGAAAGTTTTCATTTTCGTAATAAAAATCGAACCACCATTGTTGTCCTATAACTTCTATCTCTATTGCATTTTCAGGCACACGAAGTAAGTCA